>NZ_RZGU01000024.1:0-58216 GCF_003990085.1 Legionella sp. km535
GAAGGTCCTATTCTACGCCACAGGCTTTATGCCTTGCCTGGATTCAAGATCTCTTCTCCCATCCCAAGTGCCCTTGAGATTAAGCTTTCTTGCTTACAATTTAAAGATACAAGCCTGGGAGCAGGCCCCAAGGGCCGTATCCCAGGTTTTATTGTTATGCCAGCTTAAGTTCACCACTCATTTACTCTCTAAACTCACTTAGACCAATCTCTTTCACTAATTTTATGGCAATAATCCATTTTCAACTTAAAGGAAACCCTGGGATACGGCCCTTGGGGCCTGCTCCCAGGCTACGCCAGCTGAGATTGTTTGATGCGAGATCAGGTGATGCTGTATCGGGCGGATGCTAGAACATGTCGAGCTAAGTGCCCGACATGCGTTTACTTCAGCTCATGGACATGCCCGGGCTGTCATGCTCTGGTTCGGGGAGAATATGTTCAATGTATTCTTTAACGATATTCCAGGCATCCTGCGTTTGGTATCCCGTAATTTTAAGTTGTGACAGTTCATTAAGACTCTGGTTCAATGTTTTTATAATATGTAACAGCAGCTGTTCACGCTCGGCGCTTAGCTTCTGTTCACGAATCCGAGCTTCAGGTATTACAGTTATTTGTCTGTTCTGTATCATCTTTAGGATTATCCCTGATGCCAGAACCCACTCATCGGTCAATGGTACTGGAATTAGATTTGATAGGCTCTGAATAATATGGCTTCTAAAAAAATGGCATGCCTTTGACTGATATTCATTGTAGATGATCAAATTACATGCCCATCCTTTGGATACAGCATGTTCGTGAATACAATAAAATGCCTGATAAATGAAGATCTGCGAGTTCATCCAGACTTGATAGGCCTGTTGATTTTGCGATGTCCCGTCATAAGGTATGAGCGAATCTTTATATGTATCCAACAGTATGAAACTTTTTTCTAAATAATCAGTATTTACAAGCATCATCCTGAACTTATCCAGATTATGATCCTCGATGGTTTTGTTCAAACGTGACTCCAGAGCCTGAGTCATCAACTCCTTCAGCTCTGGAGAGCAGGGGGTTAAAAAAATCGAGCGTCCATCCGTTTTTTGAAGAGGATCTGCTCCTGCCTCAAGGAGCAGGCGAACAAACTCTACGTAGTCCTGGTTATCAGGATAAGTACTGGCCAGCTCAAGAGCCGTCGCTAAGGGGGTAGATCCAGAGGTATGCATGGAATAAGAGCTTTTGTTTATAATTGCCTTGGCTTGATCGTTTTTCAAGTATTCTTCTAACAAGGAACGATTTTTCCGGCCAATGATTGTAATTATCGGATTTCTGTAATTCACGGAGGAAGAAGATGCGGAAGGGATGGTAATCTGTGCATTGTGTTGAAACAACAGCCGCAGTATTTCCGCACTTTTGACATAATCTATGGCAGCTGTTCTACAGTTTGTTCTCAGATTCACATCTGCCCCAGCACGAATAAGTTTTTCAACAAGTGGGCAGTCATCAGCTTCGACGGCTTTTATAAGCGGGGACCTGTGGTTTTTAATTTCATTAATATCTTTCGGCAGAGGTTTATTGAAACGTTCATGATATAGCAAGGGAAGCATTTCCATCTCATAGCGCCCTTCAATGCCTGGAGCGTAATTACAAAGCATGGTAAAAATATTTCCCCGACAACGTCGCAGCGCATAGTGAGGCGCAGTTTGATTATCCTTATCGCAGATATCGATTGAACTGTTATGAGTAAGCAACAAGGAAATCGTGTCAAGTTGTTCAATCTCAATAGCCAGCATCAATGCAGTCTGACCTTCGCTGTTCTGTAAATCCGGTTTTGCCCCGTGCTGTAACAGACATTCGACAATCAGGGGATTACCAACATTCTTCATTAAACAGGTCATCTTCTCGGAATCCTGATGATCAGGATCGGCACGATATTCCAGCAGCAGTTTTATCAGTTCAAGATTATCTGTTACTAACAAGGGTGATTGACCATCCTCAGTATACAAATCCGGGTTTGCGCCATGGTCGAGCAACAGCCGTATACAACCTGGGTCATATTGATAATGCCATGCTTCCGATGTTGCTTTAATTAAAGGGGTTCGATTGTATTCACCTGTGAAATTAACATCAGCTTTTCCGTATACAATCAGCCATCTTATAAATTCGATACGATGATAGGAGGCTGCGATCAATAAACATTCGTTGGCATTGGCACCTTCATCCATTAATTCCTTCGCCCGTTCTTCCGCTGGAAGCTGGTTATCTCGAGAGGTGTCCATAATAAGTTTTTTGAGTTGTTCGGTAGGCATTATATTCCTTATAAACGATGCAGGTTAAACGCTTATCGCATAAAACCAGCATGAGAGAGCCGTTTTAAAACATATAACCCCGAGCTCTGTCACTGCGAAATTGATTGCACCTCGCATGCATTTATCCGGATTATGAATACGATTAAAGAAGACTACTTCAAAATAGATGTTATGTAGTACCGTATTTTCTACGGTTACCATCCTTGTTTTGATCAATATATAATCCATTAGCTTTAAATAAAGACATTTTTTGTTCGCAGGTTTAGCACCTGAGCTCACAAAAAAATTATTGAGGAACAACATGCCAAATCATATCGACTTGCTCAATTTATCTGAAAACCAGTTCAATAATAATGATCAATTAAATCATGAGGCACTTGCGTTGCTCGTGTTGCATGACTTACGCATTCATAATACGCAATCGTTTATGCTTGCTGGATCAGAGGATTTGGCTGCTTTGTTGCCAAAACTTCATCTGAAGGATGAGGGCGCCGAGGCATTGATTTTATTCAGGCCACTCGTTCACTGCATTGCTATCTATATGCGGGTGGTGAATAACCAGGTCCATGTGTATATGTTTGATCCCCAGGGTTTAGGTATGAGGTATTCCCCGGTACCTCCGGCCCTAGCCTGTCTCAGGGCCTTTTTTCCTGACGCCAGAATTATTCTGTCAACGGATGAGTTGCAGACTCGGAGCCACAACCAGGGATGTGCTCAATACAGTTATTTTTTTCTGAGCTATTGTGCCGAACAGGGGTCGCATTTGTTTACAGATTATGCCAGTCCGGATAACTGTCAAGCGGCCGAGGATAGCAACCGTGTGGAGTATCACGTGCGTGATAATCTGCCTGAAAAATTGAAACAAATTGCGATGTCGGTTAATCCACACTGGTATGTTGAATACAGGAAAGAGCAATTACTGATGCTGGATCAACTGATTCATGCTTATATAGACGAGCATCAACAAATCGATAAACAACGTGTTATTTCAGTCGTAAAAACCCTGCAGGGCATTGATTTACCTATCGTAAAGTTTATTCCAGAGCATAGGGAATCTACTACCAGAATTGTCAACAAAGAGGGCGGTCGTCTTGAAGTGCATCTTGATGTCATTCCTCATAGCAACTGTTTGTTGTATAGCAGGGAACGACTGCCAGTCGAAAGCGCAGAGAGGTTGTTTTGTTTGTTTGACGGGATACCAGGTATTCTTGTCTCGCGTGACCCGGCAGGCGTCAGGCTCGTTATTGAGGCGGCATCCAGGTCTGATCTGATGGATGCCCTTGCTGATTTGCAGCATCATGAAGAAAGACTCTGGAATGCACACATGCGGCAATTGGGAGGATTGCAGGCAGTGATCAATGATCTTCGCTTTGAACTGGAATTGCAGGAAATCTGCCAGAATGCCGAGGGTGGCTTCACCCAACACCAGGTGCAATTGGCCTTGCAGGCAGCACTTGAATCGAAACAATCGGTTTATGTTCCCGGTATCGAGATGATGTCAGGCGAAAAGGCTGTATTCTCATTAGACTCATTGCGAGAGGATGGTTACCTTCATGTTGCTTTTTCATTTCAGTCATCCAGCCATCATCAGATTGCCGTATGGATTACCTTAGGCGAGGCCGCTCATGCGGTTGCTCTTTATGACTCGAATGGTGATGCCTCAATAACCGCGGAAGCAAAGCAGCGACTGCAGGAGATGTTGTGTCTGGAAACCCGTGACAGCTTCCAGTCTGTTGCATTCCCGTTTCCACATCAAAGCGATAACTGGTCATGCGGTGTGCATGTGTTTGACCTGTTGACTCATCTGGCAGAGGTGAATGATTTGTCTCATCTCAGCATCCGCCAGAAGGCTAAATGCCTTTATACCTTGTATTATCAGGAAGCCAATCGAATCCAGGCATTAGAATCGGCAGGAGCCAAAAATCAGCAACGCATTCAAACCCTGTTGGACCGTATTGAACAGTATCGCCAGAACCATATACTAAGTGCGTCATCTAACGGCGGTGATTTTCTGACACCGGTGTCAGATTATTTAAAAAAGGCCTATCAATCCAGTTTGTCGTTTAGTGAATTGTTGAATGGCTATGACGGCAGTGACAGACAGATGCTCAGTCTGATTCTGAAGATAGCTGATAAGCGTCACAATATGTCTTCCTCTGGCTGGAGAGTCGTATTTAATCTGGTCGAGGGAAGGCAACTGCCTCCTGCCATGCATAGACGCATATTGCCAGTCTTCCAGAAAGAAATATCAGAAGACTTGTCGCATGAACAACAGGCAAGCCTCATTGATATCATAACCAATGGCGCTCAACCGTCTTTCACTGATGTTTTGGCCGAGGTGATCAACAACGTCTTTCAAGAAGCGAAAGAGGCGGCCAAATACCAGCAGTGGATAAAAAATGAAGGCGGTTTTGATGCCAGCAATGCCCGGGCACTCTGTTATCATTTGCTCTTCTGGCTGATACAGCAGGACGACCAAACGGAACGCCTTGAGTTATCGAGGATAAGGCGTATTCAATCAGAGCGGAAAGCATTAAACGCTGCCATTAAAAACAGTATTCAATCCATTCTGCAAAAAAATGATATACCGCAGGAAGAAATTAGGATCCTGATCAATGGTAACCTGACACATCGTTTTCTTGTCCAAATCGCCCATTTATCTCAAAACGGTTTAGAAACGCTCGCCCTGGACGTTCGGGTAGCGTTTTTATTGTTTCTGTCGCACGATCTTTCTCTGCAATTAGAGCTGGCAGGCAAACTCCCATGGCATGATGAATCGTTTCGTAAGCTGTTTCTATCCTGGCTGATTGCCTCCGATAAACGCCAGTTATTGACGCTTTTTGATAAACAGGCTCTGGAGGACAGCATTTATCATAACCAGGTTTTCTCAGGTGCAATCAGGATTAAGACTGACGCATTTGACGAGTCTGCTGTATTTGAACAAGTGTGTATAAATCATCTTATTGAATGCTTATGTGCTGATAATATGAATTTGACACGAATGATTAAATCCTCTGAGCATCTGATCCGACTGGTTAAGGCATTTCCGCTTCACAAAGAAAATATATACACCTCACTTTGTGATAACTACGCTGATTTCAGGCGGCTGGTGTTGAGAGATAATCACATCTGGCTCGACATCGTCGGTCTGTTTCCGCAATATGCCGCACAGATGCTTGAACAAGTTTGGACCAATACGGACGATTTTTACCGACTGATAGCCAACAGCAGCTGTGCCTTTTTCAGGACTGTCGAGACGTTTCCGGAGCAGGCGGATAAACTGTATAAAGGACTTCGAGGCAACCTTCCCGTTTTTAATAACTTGTTAAAATCTCGAAACAGCACCTGGCTCAAGACAATTCGGTACTTTAAGGAGCATGCGGAACCACTGTTCAGAGAGGTTGAACAGAACCCTAGAGATTTTCAACGCCTGGTGATGCACAGTCATGAAACCTGGCTCAATACGGCCATTCAATTGCCAGAATTTGCTGATGATCTGGTGGATCATCTGTTGCAACAGCCGGACACATTCAGACGACTGGTGGATACGCATTATCTATTGGTCACTACCGCCAGAAAACTGCCATCGCAATCGAATCGATTGATCGAGTATGTCCTGAAAAGCGAGGAAGATTTCCGGCACCTGGTGATGCAGGATGCCAATACCTGGCTTGGTACTGTCAACCAGTTTCCACAGCATGAAGAACTACTGGTTCAACGCCTGCTGGATGATCCGGACAATTTCAGGCGTCTGGTGAGCAGTCATTATATCTTGATCCAGATAGTCAGGCAGGCTCGCAATTATAAGCATTGCGTGATGCGATATATATTAAACAGCGAGCGGGAGTTCGCACGATTGGTCATTCAGGACATTCATACCTTGCGCAGCATAGCAGACCATGTTCCAGACCTGACGAATGAGATGTTTGCGTCTCTTTGCAATAGCCCGGAAGAATTTAAGCGTGTGGTAATGCGCGACAAAAATACCTTTCTGAGCGCTGCCCAACAGTTTCCGGAACATTCACAATGGCTGTTTGAGCAGGTCTGGAGTAACCCTGACGATTTCAATCGTCTCATGTCGCCAGATGGGAATGCCCTGCTTAAAACAATCAGACACTATTCTGAACAACGCGAGCAACTGTTTGAACGAGTCTGGAACAGTCCAGAAGCTTATGAACGGACAGTGCATGGCAGCCTCGATTCCTTGATCAATATGGCCAGGGCGTTTCCTGCTCATGAAGCCAGGTTGATTGACAGGCTTTTGAGTAATCAGGATGCCTGGAATCGTTTGCAGGGTGCAGGCTATCAATGGATCAGAGCCATCACACAATTACCGAAATCAGCGGACAGGTTGTTTGATTATGGTCTAAATTGCCCTGAACGGTTCAAACAACTGATCGCAGACAATTACCAGTTAATTGAGGCTATCAAATCATTGCCCCATTTTGCCGCCACACTGATTTGTTTCATTTTAAGCAGGCCTGATGATGTAAGGCGGTTGATAACCTGTGACAACAGAGCCTGGCTCAACACTGTTCGGCAATTGCCTCGGCAGGTGGAGTTAATGCCGGAGTGTATTTTCAACAACCCGGATGATTTCAGGCGTCTGGTACAGCAGAGCAATCACACCTGGCTTAGCACCATTCGGCAATTCCCCGAACAGACTGATTTCTTGGTGAGCGGTGTTTTCGATGAGCCGGAATCGTTCAGGCGATTGGTATTAGAAAACAAACACACCTGGCTCAATACCATCCGTCAATTACCTGAACAGCTTGAATTACTCGTTAAACGGGTTATGGAAAATCCGGAGGATTTCAACCGTATGGTGATGCACGATGCCGACACCTTCCGGATTGCAATACAGCATCTGCCGCAATACAAGAAAACATTGATTAAAATGGCATTAAGTTCCCCGCATGGCATAAAGCTTCTCTTTGACCGCGGGTTTCAGCTGAATGATCTGATCGAACATTACCCCAAATATGCTGACAGTCTTTTGAATTGGGTTTTGTGTAGGCCGGATTATTTTAAGACCCAGGTAAGGTATTCTTCTTGCTTACATCAATTAGCCCGATTGCGTCCTGAGCACGCAGACCGACTGCTGGAATGGGTTCTGAGCAGGCATGATGAAGCCCAGCGCCTGTTGTTTTGCTATAACAACGATTGGGTACTTATGGCTGCATATTTTCCCGACCATGCTGAACGTCTGTTTAATCAAGTCTGGAGTGTTCCGGATCTCACACGGCGTCTCGTGTTTGAAAGTAATTTTAACTGGCTCAACACAGCCAAAGCTTTTCCACAGCACCAGAAGAAATTGTTTGAACCGGTCTGGAATAATCCGACTGAGTTCAAACGGCTGGTCACGTATAATTTAAAAACATGGTCAGATACAGTCAATGCTTTCCCAATGCATAAGGACAAGCTGATTGAGCGGTTATGGAGTAATCAGGATGATTTCAATCAATTGGTGTTGAAAAACATATATGGCTGGATGCGTATGACCACTGTTGCTCCTGAGAAAAGGGAGCAACTGTTCGAACTGGTCTGGAGTAATCAGGCCCTTTTCACTCGCATCCTGAATAACAATGATACCTTGCTGACTGCCGTGAAAAAATTCCCAGAGCATAGGAGCAGGTTACTTGAGCGGCTTTTGAATAACGATGAGGATTTTCATCGGCTGATACGCAATATTGAGGCGTGGTTTAGAGCAATTACCGAGTTCCCTGATTTTTCAGAGCGACTCATAGACAGGGTATTGAATAATCGAAACGAATTCAATCGGCTGGTACGCAACACGGAGGACTTGCTCAAGGCAGCGGCACAACCTCTTCCACTGGTGAAGGGGATAATGGAGCAGGTTTTAAAGAGCAATGAGAAGGAGTTCACAGAACTGGTATCCAGTTCTACAGATTTTATTAAGATACTGGAGCGCTTCCCAGACTACAGGCTTGCCTTGTATCAACGTGTTCAGACAAACCCATATCAATTCGAACGGCTGGTTATGGAAAACGCCGGGAGCTGGAAGAGTTTATCTATAATGATTCCAGAGCATTCGGACAGTCTGTTCTGGGCGTTTTGGAACAATCCCATTTATTTTTCGCATTTGATTATCAGCGGAAATGATTATGGTTACAGCCCCAGCAATTTATTGATTCACACGGCTGAAATATTTCCAATGTATGCGGACATGCTGATTGAACGTGTTTTGAATGATGAAGAAATCTTCGGCCGCGTGATAGCCTGGAACTGTCATGTCTTCTGGCAAACAGTCGATAAATTTCCGCATTACGCTGATGAATTGTTTGAGCGGATATGGAACAGACAGGAATATTATCAAGTGCTGATTACAAACAACACCCATCACTGGGGTACTGCGGCCCAACGCTTTCCGCTGCGCGCACAGGAGATCTTCGAGCGGGTCTGGGACAGCCCAAAAGACTGCGAGCGATTGATATTGAACAATCTCGACAATTTTCTTCTGACAACCCATTACTTCCCGGAGCACGCCGAGAAACTGTTCGAGCGAGTGTGGCGCAATAATGCACAGTTCATAAAACTTGTTTCTAGTAGCGCTTCTAATTTTATTCGATTTGTCAAAAAATTCCCAAATCATGCCCAGGCCTTGTTTGACCGGTGTTGGAACAGTGATGAGGGATTTCTAGCTGGTTTATTCTATTTTGAAATTTTCAAGATAGTTCGTGAATTTCCAGACTATAGCAGAGAGAGCTTTGAACGGGTTTTAGATGATCCGGCTGATTTCAGTAAACTGATAGCAGCTACCCTGGATAGCTGGATTTACGCCATTAAAACATTACCTCATCATGCGTATGAATTGATAGAGCGGGTTTTAAATAATCCGATTGATTTTGCTCGAGTCGTGACCTGTGAACGGGATTGGATAAAGCTAATCGAACAATTACCAGAGTATGCGGGCATTCTGTTTGAATCGATCTTCAGAAATCAGCCTGCCTTCTGCAGGAGAATGGTTTCATACGCCTCCTCGCTGGTGCGTATCGCCAGTAAAATTCCCCAGTCTGCGGATTTATTGCTTGAATGTGTGTTGAAGCAACCGGAGGAGTTCAGACGTTTGATAAAAAGTTCTGATGATTTGAATGTCATTATTGCTCAATATCCTCACTATGCGGCTGGTTTGAGGGAACAGTTTGCCGAGAGTCAGCGCCAGGATGAAAAAGCTGTTACTGATAGTCAACCCAGACCGTCAGGTACATCGCAGCAAAGCCAAATTTTAGATATCAATAAGCTTATGCTGTTTTTTGGCAGCAATCTGCAAGGGGAGCGGAGTGCTCCAGGGGTGGAGCATCATCCATATGATCAGTGCAGGCTATCATGAATGTTGCAGACAGGTTAGGCGTAGCCTGGGAGTAGGCCCCAAGGGCCGTATCCCAGGTTTTCATTGTTATGCCAGCTTAAGTTCACTACTCATTGACTCTCCAAACTCACTTAGGCCAATCTCTTTCACTAATTTTATGGCAATAATCCATTTTCAACTTAAAAGAAACCTTGGGATACGGCCCTTTGGGCCTGCTCCCAGGCTACGCCAACTGCACGAAATTATCGTGATATCACTGTTTCATGTTATGGGATACAAATAAGAACATGTGAATTTATTATAAAAAATGAATTTATATGGGAGGCTGCTGTGCGTATTATGAAACAATTGATTCTAGATTGATTAGCTGGCGTAGCCTGGGAGTAGGCCCCAAGGGCCGTATCCCAGGTTTTCATTGTTATGCCAGCTTAAGTTCACTACTCATTGACTCTCCAAACTCACTTAGACCAATCTCTTTCACTAATTTTATGGCAATAATCCATTTTCAACTTAAAAGAAACCCTGGGATACGGCCCTTTGGGCCTGCTCCCAGGCTACGCCAGTTAGTAAAAATGGGTAAAAATCAGGGAGGATTACGCCGTTCCTCAGATATTTTTATGTTTAGAGAGTAGGGTATTTTGTTGCAAGCTACTATTCCAATGCCCTTAGTCCATACTGCACGAAATTATCGTGATATCACTGTTTCACGTTATAGGATACAAATAAGAACATGTGAATTTATTACAAAAAATGAATTTACATGGGAGGGTGCTGTGCGTATTATGAAACAATTGATTATAGATTGATTAGCTGGCGTAGCCTGGGAGTAGGCCCCAAGGGCCGTATCCCAGGTTTTATTGTTATGCCAGCTTAAGTTCACTACTCATTGACTCTCCAAACTCACTTAGACCAATCTCTTTCACTAATTTTACGGCAATAATCCATTTTCAACTTAAAAGAAACCCTGGGATACGGCCCTTTGGGCCTGCTCCCAGGCTACGCCAGTTAGTAAAAATGGGTAAAAATCAGGGAGGATTACACGGTTCCTCAGATATTTTTATGTTTAGAGAGTAGGGTATTTTGTTGCAAGCTACCATTCCAATGCCCTTAGTCCATACTGCACGAAATTATCGTGATATCACGTGTTTCATGTTATGGGATACAAATAAGATCATGTGAATTTATTACAAAAAATGAATTTACATGGGAGGATGCTGGCGTATTATGAAACAATTGATTATAGATTCATCAGTTTATCAATGACGAAATTCATTTCTTCAGGATTGTACAAAAATAAAAATATAGACCATGCTTATGGTGTTATTAATGCAGATTATTCAGGGTAGAACTTATGAAATCATTTGTATTATTTATCTTGTGCATCTCGTCAGTGTTCTGTTATTCCAAAAACTTAACTATTGGCTCTTCCAAATTTAATCCACCTTTTGAGACATGGGCCAGTCAAGAGTCAACCTATTATGGTTATGATATTGATTTGATGATGGAAATTTGCAAAAGATTAAATGTTGCTTGTAAATTTAAAGCCTACACTTTTAATGATCTCTTTGAGGCAACCAAAAGTAACGAAGTTGACCTTGTCATTTCATCCGTAATTATCACAAAAACAAGACAAAAACAGTTCTTGTTCAGCATTCCTTATTTGGAAAGTTACTCGCAATATATTACCTCTGCTGATAATGCCTCAATAAACACTCCAGATGATCTTTATGGAAAAAAAATTGGGGTAAGAAAGGGAACTCCCTATGGGAATCAGGTGCGTGCTGACTTTAGAAACAATACTATTGTAGTGTATCCGTTGATAAATGACATGTTTGTAGGGCTACAGAATAAAGAAATTGATGCCTTTGTATTGGACTATGAATCTGCTAAATACTGGATTGCTACTAATCCAGGAATTTACAAACTTATAGGTAATAAAATTCCTATAGGAGAAGGTTATGCTGTTATGACTCATTTAGAAAATGCTGAACTGATTAATCGTATTAATCAGATCATCTTGCAAATGGAGGATGATGGTACCTTTATTCATCTTTACTCAAAGTATTTTGAATGGAGATAAAGCGATTTGCTCAATCGAGGCTTGACTAGCCCCCGATTGATTAGCTCAATTAACACCGTTAAGGTTTAAGCGGTTACTTTAGGTGTTTTACTCTGTGATGCATCAGCTCCAGTTGCCCCTTCTTTTAATGAACGTCGCAATATTTTGCCTACGTTTGTTTTAGGAAGTTCATTAAAAAACTCAACGATTTTGGGTACTTTATAAGCCGTTAGATGCTCTCTGCAGTGAGCGATTATTTGTTCTGCTGTTAAATTCGGATCCTTTTTGACAATACAGGCTTTTACCCGCTCTCCAGATTCCTCATCAATAACACCAACAACACCTACTTCCAATACTCCAGGATGCATTCCAATAACTTGTTCTACTTCATTAGGGTATACATTAAAGCCGGACACAACGATCATATCTTTTTTTCTGTCAACCAGATAAATAAAACCCTCTTCATCCATTCGAGCTATATCACCTGTTTTTAAAAAGCCATCTTTGGTGAAAACCAGCGCTGTTTCATCCGGGCGTTTCCAATATCCCGACATAACCTGTGGCCCTTTAATGCACAATTCGCCACTTGTTCCTATAGGTACTTCGTTGTCATTATCATCGCGGATTGAAACATCAGTAGAAGGCAATGGCAATCCTATGCTGCCATTGTATCCTTCCAGATACATCGGATTCATTGTTGCAGCAGGGCTGGTTTCCGTTAAGCCATAAGCTTCTAAAACACGGGACTTCGTCATTTCAGACCATCGAAGCGATACACTTTTTTGCAGCGCCATTCCGCCAGACAATGCCAGTTTCAGTTTTGAAAAATCGATTTCTTTAAATTTGGGGTGATTCAGGAGGGCATTATATAAAGTGTTCACTCCTGTAAAAGCGGTAAAACCGGAATTTTTAATTTCATCAATAAAATGACTAATGTCTCTGGGGTTGGTAATCAGAATATTTTTAGCACCAACTTTCATAAAGGTCAGACAGTTCGCTGTTAATGAAAATATATGATACAGAGGGAGGGCTGTAACAATGATGTCATCCTCCGAAATTCCTAGTGGTGCAATCCATGAGTATGCTTGTAATACGTTGGAGACCATGTTTCCGTGTGTCAGCATCGCCCCTTTTGCAACACCTGTTGTACCTCCTGTATATTGCAGGAAGGCAATACTTTCATGATTTAAATCAACATGGTGTAATGTTGATTGCTTGCCTTCGAGCAGGGCATAGTTAAACGCAACTGCATGAGGGATAGTGTAAGCAGGAACCATTTTTTTTATGTGTTTGACTACAAAATTAACGATTAAACGCTTAAAAGTCGGGAACAGATCACCAATCTGAGTCACAATCACGTGCTTTACTGTCTTCAATGACGGTAAGGATTTTTCTATAGTGTTGGCAAAATTGGCAAGGACAATAATTGCTTCGGCTCCAGAATCATTCATCTGGTGAATTACTTCATCCGTTGTATAAAGCGGATTGGTATTTACAACGACAAAACCCGCTCGCATTATACCAAATAACGCTACAGGGTATTGAAGCACGTTCGGCATCATGATGGCGACTCGGGCTCCTTTTTGTAAACCGAGCTGTTGCAGATAGGCTGCAAAATCCCTGGTTAAATGATCTAACTGGGAATAAGTAATGCTACTGCCCAGATTTGTATAAGCTATACGCTTGGCATAAAGGCTACATGATTCTTTAAATAAAGATACTAGGGATAAATATTGACTGGGGTCAATTTCATGTGGCACGCCATTTTGATATTGTTCAAACCATCGTTTATCCACTTTGATATCCTTCTGTTATTGGTTCCCACATGATAGTATAAACAAAAATATCAGTTATGGATATCATAGAGATGGGTGAAAATATAACTAAAACTCAAGCATTTAAATTAAAAGGCAGACTTTATACCTTTACAGTTTTACAAGTTTTAAATACGAATCTTGATTTTTTTTCACAACAATTTGCAGAAACAGTTGTTAAAGCCCCTAAATTATTTGAAAAGACACCGGTTGTATTTGATCTGTCATCAGTAAATCAGTCGGAATTTGATTTGAATGCATTACTTCAAATTGCTCGAGATCATGGGATGATTCCTGTTGCAATCCAGGGAGGCAATGCCTTGCAAGAAACTCTTGCTCAATGTAATGGATTAGCTGTTTTAAACGCATCAACTTCACAGGATAAACCATTAATTGAACAACCAATGGAGCATACTGTCGCTGAAACGATTAGAACCAAATTATTGACTACACCCGTTCGCTCTGGGCAACAGGTTGTTGCCAAAGGTGCTGATTTAATTATTGCCTCCTCAGTAAGTCATGGCGCTGAATTATTATCCGACGGTAATATTCATGTGTATGGCGCTTTGCGAGGAAGGGCTTTAGCAGGTATTTCCGGTGATGTTGATGCAAGAATATTTTGCCAATCGCTTGAAGCAGAATTAGTTTCAATTGCCGGTTTTTATCGATTAAGTGATGCTATAGAACCTATTAACGGACCGTGTCAGATCTATTTATCGAATCAACATATTGTTATTGAGTCTTTATGCTAGAGGCAGTTTTTATTTCAGATCTTCATTTACATCCACAAGACGTTGCTATTCAAGAGCGCTTTAATCATTTTCTAGACTGGGCTCGAACATCAGTAAAAAAAATATACATTCTTGGTGATTTTTTCCATGCTTGGGCTGGAGATGATTCAGTGAATGAATGGAGCAAGGGGATTGCGAGCCAGCTCTTCGAGTTAACCCAGCAGGGGATATCCATAGATTATATGTGCGGAAATCGTGATTTTTTGCTGGGTAAACAATTTGCTAAATTGACTGGCTGGACTATTCTACACGAGCCAACTGTCATTGAATTGGGTGGTGAGAGGATATTATTATCCCATGGGGATCGATATTGTACCAATGATGTAGGACATCAAAGGTTGCGACGTCTAACTCGTAATCGGTTTTTTTCTTTGTTATTTTTAAGCCTTTCTTTAAAATTTCGTGAGCGTATTGTTTCTAAAGTTCGGACCATCAGTTCCAGGAAACAATATAAACCAATGGATGAAATGGATGTAGTCACCGAAGCTGTTCTGAAGCATATGAAACAGCATCAAGTACGTATTTTAATTCATGGTCATACTCATAAGCCAGGACTTACCCAATATCAGAATCAGTTGCTTGAAATGCGGCGATTTGTTCTTAGTGATTGGGATGACACGCCACAACTATTGTGTTATGATAATACAAAAGGATTCTATTTTACCCAAACCCTTTTGCACGAGGAGTACAGTAATGTCTAAATCAGAAGATAAAATGCGCGAGGAACTCGCCAGAATACGTAGAGAAGAAGAGCAGAAGAATTTGATTCGGGAACTAGAAGAGCGTGAAAGAAAAAGAGCCGATGCGCGTGCTGCAGCAATGGACAAATTACACCAAGGCAGCAAAACTACCGATCCTCAAACTGGTCGGGAGTCAACTCTTTGGGACGTAGCCTTGAAAGAAGCAGAAAGAGCATTGAACGCAGACGTAAACGCGTACAATGACTGGCGTTCTGCAATGATGAAATTATGGAACATTAATGGTTATTTGGCGAGAGCGCTGCATCAATCCGTTAAAGAAACGGTAGCTGCTCCAGTCGGTAATTTTGTTACTGATAAGTTATTAATGGCCTCTGATTTTGTTACTGAAATGTTTAGAAAAAATCCGGATGTTGAGCTGCCCGCACTTCAGCACGCAGTCAGCTTTACAAAAGATGGCCATTTAAAAATCGAACCGCTTACCCGTTCTGATAATCACAACCAAACCAGTTCAAAGCTCGATGATTTTTTCGCTAAGGGAGTACGGATGTGGCTTGAGGAGCAGGGCTATAAGCCAGTAGCTGGTGATAAATCAACGTTCGTTAATGAAGATGGTAAGGTTTTAGATAAAGAGACGTTCGATAATTTAAAAAATGATCCTGATGTGGGATTAGGCAGTTTCCTGGAAGGTCACACAGAGCTTGAATTAAGGCCTCGTGGTCCTTAGAGAGTTTTGACATATGGGCTGTATCCTTGTTTAGCAAGCTGGAGCGAATCACTTCACACCACTGAAATGTGCCTGTATCAAGACTTTGTCTAATACAGGCTGTTTAGACTGTGCTTTATCATCATTGCATGACGATTCCCAAATCAGCTTAACTGGCTTCTCTATCGAAAGGATATATAGCCGTTTCTGGCAACTTCCGCTATTTACCGTATACAATTCCTACTGAACAGCCTGAGGTTCAGTTAAATCGCTTTTCTCGTACTCAGGAGTGCCACTGTGAAACCGAAAGACGGTATCTTTATCCATAATAAATTTATTCTCAATGTTTAAAAATCGTTCCAGACGTTCATCAATGTCACCCCCATAAAGTTTGGCAAGGTATAAATAATCCTGAAAATGACGCGCTTCTGATTTAATCAAAGTCTTGTAAAATTTTGCAAGATCCGGATCATCTAAAAAAGGAATGATGGCATTGAACCGTTCACATGAGCGAGCCTCTATAATCGCTCCAATAATAAGCTGATCACATAAGCGTTCATTTCCATCACGCCTGGTGATCAGCTTATGGAGGTTTGTTGCGTAATTTGAAGGCTGGAGCGGACCAAAAGAAATATCCTTTTGCTTCATAATATGCATTACTTTTTCAAAGTGCAGCAATTCTTCTCTGGCCAGGGGCGACATAATGGCGACTAATTCTACTTTTTCAGGATATTTACTGATGAAATTAATTGCAGTGGCGGCTGCTTTTCGCTCGCAATGAGCATGATCAATTAATAATAAGGGAATATGCTGTGATGCATATTGTAGCCATGAGTCGGGGGTCGAAACTCTGAGAAATTCGCATAAAATTTGTAAATCAGCATCTAATCGTTTTAACATCATTGAAATACACTATAATTTCAGTTAATAAGCCTTATATCACAGACGCTAGATAATTTAAATTGGATGAATTATGGACGAGATAATACAAGACGAACAATTGAGCAAATGGTTTTCAACTTATGGTCTAATCACTGCCGAGCGATTACTCGGATCCTACCACATTTCCTTGCCACAAAATGAGTTAGTCACCGCAATTAAAAGCCCCTTTAGTTTCTACCACAAGTTATTACAAATTCCATTAAAAAATGTTCTGAATGGAATCGTACTCCAACAAGCAGGTGATTATCATGTTTATGCTCAGAAATTGTTTATTGATTATTTATTATCTGGAGAAAGTGGTAAAAGTGAGACATCCCCTGGTGCATTAACACGTGAATCGTTAGAAGCAGAGCGACAAAAATTAGTAACTCTGGGAGAAGAGTTTCATCAACTGGAATTGGAACAAAACAAATTAATTGCTACGGCGCAGGCACAATTGATCCGCATTGCTGACGACTGGAGAAAAAAATTCGAATCAGTATTATCTCTTATAAACAACACGTTAAAAACTGGCGGATTTGAAGTCAAAAAAAGCGCGATACGTACAGCGATTAATTATGCAATTATTCACTGTGATTATGTAAAGGCGGCCTCTCTTGGCAATAAACTTCTGATTATTGAGGAGTTTACCAAAGGCATCCAGCTAACATTAAGTGATGATTTAAAAAATAAAATTTTAAACAATATGTCGGATATACTGGAGATATTATCTCATTTTGATTCGCAAATGAGCGAATACAATCAGGAGAACAAGATATTGGGAGAGCAGGCAAAATCTTATCGTTCTCAATTTTACGACACCATTCTTCGGGTTACTGAGTTAATCAAATTATTACCTGAATACAAAATTGATCCGGATCAGGATGCGATTAACAAAGAATCATTATACTTTGACAAATCAATTGGTGAAAACTAACCAAAATAAAACGATCCTGGATTGCAGAGTGAATTTATATTAGCCAGAACACCCCATCTTCATGTATAATAATGCACTTTAAAAACTAACCTCTTGGAGTGCATGATGGCGATAGAACAAACACTGTCTATTATTAAACCAGACGCTGTAGCTAAATCGGTAATCGGTCAAATCTACAGTCGTTTTGAAAATGCTGGCTTAAAGATTGTTGCAGCAAAAATGATGCAATTATCCCGTTCTCAGGCCGAAGCATTTTATGAAATCCACAAAGACCGTCCTTTTTTTAATGCTCTTGTTGAATTTATGATTTCTGGTCCGGTGATGATCCAGGCACTTAAAGGTGAAAACGCTGTTATTACAAACCGTGATCTTATGGGCGCTACGAATCCTAAAGAAGCTGCACCAGGTACTATCCGCGCTGATTTTGCTGATAGCATTGATGCAAATGCAGTTCATGGTTCTGACAGTGCTGAAAATGCTGCTCGTGAAATAGCATTTTTCTTTGAACCTCATGAACTGTGTGATAGATAAGGTTGTTTAGGAGTCACTATGGCCGATCAAAAAGTTAATTTATTGGATTATAATTATCAGCAGTTACGAGAGTTACTGACTCAATGGGGTGAAAAACCATTCAGAGCGCAGCAATTAATTCAATGGATTCATCAGGCCGGCCTGACTGACTTCACTCAAATGACCAATATAGGGAAAGCCTTGATGGAGAAACTTTCACGGCTTTCCTATATTAAAGTACCTGAAATTGTTGCTTGTCAAAAATCAAGCGATGGTACCCATAAGTGGTTGTTAAAGCTGGATTGTGGCAATTGTATCGAAACGGTCTACATTCCTGAGGCTAATAGAGGTACTCTTTGTGTTTCATCTCAAGTGGGATGTGCACTAAATTGCTCTTTTTGCTCAACAGCCAAACAGGGATTCAATCGCAATTTGAGCACTGCTGAAATAATAGGACAGGTTTGGTTGGCTGCCAGAGAATTATCAAAGGCACAAGGAGCTCATGATCAAAGCATTACTAATGTTGTCATGATGGGTATGGGAGAGCCTTTACTGAACTTTGATAACGTTGTGTCTGCCATGAATATCATGATGGATGATTTTGCCTATGGTTTATCTAAACGACGAGTTACACTAAGCACTTCTGGAGTTCTTCCTGAGTTAGAACGACTAAGAGAAGTAAGTCCAGTTGCGTTGGCTGTTTCATTGCACGCTCCCAACGATGCCCTGCGAAATGAATTGGTACCCATCAACAAAAAATATCCTTTGGCTCAGCTCATGGCTTTATGTAAACGATATTTTAAAGACGAACCAAGAAGAAAAGTTACTTTTGAATACGTGATGTTAAAAGATGTTAATGATCAGCCCGAACATGCTAATCAACTGATCAAATTACTACGTGATGTGCCTGCTAAAGTCAATCTGATTCCATTTAATCCATTTCCGATGACCCAATATCAACGTTCCTCACAGGCCACTATAGATGCATTCAGAGACCGGTTAATTAAAAACGGTATTAATACGATTACTCGTAAAACACGTGGCGATGATATTGATGCAGCCTGTGGCCAGCTTGCTGGTGAAGTAAAAGACAGAACCAGTCGATCTCAACGATGGCAAAAACTGCATTTTATTCCCAAGAGCACCAAAACAGATGAGATTAAACATTCGGCGAATTAATTAATTTGAAATGAGATGACAAAACATTTTTAATTTTCCAGTAAGTGGTTATAATGCCACATCATTTCTAACGTTAAGTGGTTGTTGTGCAGATAGTATTACGGTGCTTATTAATCAGTATGTTCGTATTTCTCCAGGCGTGTAAACCTTCGGACGAACCAGCTGTGCCAGAAACTAAAAAAACTGACCTGAGCAAAGCTGCCAGCTATAATACACAACTCGGTCTAGGCTACTTGAAGCAGGGGGACAGACCTCGTGCTAAAAAAAAATTGCTTATGGCTATGGAACAAGAACCCAATTCTGCTGACGTAAATGCCGCTATGGCTTATTATTTTGAGCAGACGAATGAACTCGATGAAGCTAAAAAATATTATTTAAAAGCCATATCATTATCCTCTGGAGGCGGTGCTCAATTAAATAATTATGGAACATTTTTATGCCGGCAGGGTGATTATAAAAAAGCGGAACAATATTTCATAAAAGCGGTTAAGGATGTTCAATACATTAATACCTCAGCTGCCTACGAAAATGCAGGGCTATGTGCTCTGGCTATTCCTGATAATGATAAAGCAAAATTATATTTTACGAATGCATTGGATCAGGATCCCTCCAGAAAGGTATCTTTATATGAACTTGTAAAATTGGAAGGCAAAATGGGACATGAGGCAGATGCCTATTCTCTCTTACAAAAGCATCCCGATTTAGTATTAAACGATCGATATTTTTTAGTTTTAGCTAAAGATATAGCCATTAAAACTGGTCATTATGCTGTAGCTGCAGAATATGAAAATAATTTCAGGAAAATGGAATCAACTACTGATAATAGTGGAGCAAATGATGAATACAACAGCCACAATGGATGATACAACTCAAAATGAGATTGACAACCCAGGAAAGCAACTTGCAACTCTTCGTCAACAAAAAGGGTACACAATAGAGTATGTTGCCAGTAAATTGCATTTAAGAGTTCGGATCATTGAGTTAATTGAAACAGGTGATTTTCAATTATTACCCGAGCCAGTTTTTGTTAAGGGCTATTTGCGTGCGTACTCAAAATTATTAGGAGTATCACCTGAGCCTTTTTTAGCAGTATTTAATAATCAATATACCTATGAAAAGAAACCAGAGCGTGCATTATGGCAAAGCAAAAGAGAATCTCATAAAGCGGAACATATAATCAGATTGGTTACTATTCTATTCGCAGTTGGAGTGATGGTTGCGGTAGGCGTCTGGTGGCAGAAAAATCGAGATGCTCAACCAGTATTTTCCAGTAAACAAAGTCCTACAAATTTGTCATTAAACGATAATAATTCAGAGCTTAAATTAACTGATTTATCCAAAATGCAGTCATTGTTGAACCCCAGCATGCAAATGACTCCTCTGGAGAAAGAAGGTGGCTGAAAAAATACAAGCAATTCGTGGTATGAATGATGTACTTCCTGATGTAACCAATATTTGGCGTTACATTGAGCAGGTATTTGTTCGTTGTCTTTCTCGCTATGGTTATCAGGAAATTCGCTTTCCCATAATCGAAAGTACACAATTATTTAAAAGAACCATTGGTGAGGTTACGGATATCGTTGAAAAGGAAATGTACACCTTCAATGATCTCAATGGTGATAGCCTGACTTTAAGACCTGAAGGTACTGCTGGATGCGTTCGTGCATGTCTGGAAAATGGATTATTACACAATCAACAGCAAAAACTCTGGTACATGGGACCGATGTTTCGTCATGAACGTCCTCAAAAAGGGCGTTACAGACAATTTACCCAATTTGGTGTGGAAGCTTTTGGGATGTCCTGTTCTCTCATTGAGGTTGAACTGATTGCCTTGTCTCATCGCATTTGGAAAGAACTTGGGTTTGCTCAACAAGTTGAATTGCAAATCAATACATTAGGTGAATTGGCAGAGCGCCAGGCTTATAAAAATGTACTGGTTGCATATTTACGTGATCACTTTGATCAATTGGATGAGGATAGCAAAAAAAGACTTGATAGAAATCCATTACGGATTTTGGACAGCAAGAACCCTGAACTACGTAATGTGATCACAAATGCACCAAAATTGATCGATGTACTTGGAGAGCAAAGCAAGGATCACTTCAATTCATTTTGTGAGGGTTTGCAGACTCTGGATATACCCTTTACCATAAATCCCTTTTTAGTGAGAGGCCTTGATTATTATGGGCATACAGTATTTGAATGGGTAACTGATAAACTGGGCAGCCAAGCTACAATTTGTGCTGGAGGAAGATACGATTTACTGGTAGAACAACTGGGCGGTTCTTCAACGCCAGCTGCTGGATTTGCACTCGGTATTGAGCGAATCGTATTGCTAATGGAAACATTGAATCTGTTGGATCGGCATGATCCAAAACAATCTTTATATATCATTACAACGAATCATGAGGCATCTGTAAAAGGTCTTGCGATAGCGGAAGCAATTAGAGATGTTTATTCAAATGTTGAAATAATTACGAACACAACAAGTGGTTCGTTTAAAAGCCAGTTTAAAAAAGCAGACAAGAGCGGCGCTCGTCTGGCATTGATTTTAGGCGATGATGAAATAGCAAATAACCGAGTTGGTCTCAAAGATCTGCGTGTTGAAACAGAGCAAATAACAATTAGTCAAAATGCTATTATTGAATACTTGAATAACTATCTTGGATGAGTGCGGGAGAACAAAATGTCAGTGTATATGACTGAAGATGAACAGTTAGAAGTAATTAAAAAATGGTGGAAACGATACGGTAATTTGGTCACTGTATTTTTGTCCGTCATTCTTCTTTGTGTAGCTGGGTATAGATACATGCATTGGCATCAGGATAAATTAAAACAGCAAGCATCTATAACTTATGAGAATATGATGGTTGCCTTCTCAAATCAGAATATTAAATCCGTTCGCTCTTTCGCAAACGAGTTAATAAAAGATTACGACAATACGGTCTATGCAGATGTTGCACATATGACCCTGGCAAAAATTTACGTCAGTAAAAATAAACTGGATAAAGCGCGAAGCGAATTACAAAAGGTAGCTGCTGGCAGTGAAATGAATGCCTTAAAGCAGATCGCCAAAATTCGAATTGCACGTTTAATGGCTGCGGAAAAATCATACACAAACGCATTAAATGAACTCAGTTCCATTGTTGATGAAACCTATTTACCGGTTATTAATGAATTAAAAGGTGATATTTACGGTGCAACAGGACAATATCAAGAAGCCATGCATGCTTATCGCTTGGCAATAGATGAGGTTAAAACAAATGGAATGGGTAATTTGTTTTTGGAAATGAAAACGAATGAATTGGCAATTAAAAATCAATCCATGAATGGTAATGAGAAAAAAGTCCAATCGGCTTAATGCTTTTGAACATAGGATTAAAGGTTTATGAAAATTAGAATATTAATGTTGTTACTCTGTGGAATAATGCAGGGATGTTCTCAAGTTGATGATTATATGCTGGGTAAGGATAATACTCCCAAACCTAAAGAGCTAGAGGAAATTCAACCCAAGATTAAAGTGTCCCAAAACTGGACTGCCCCAGTAGGAAAAGCACGTAAGTACAGTGAGTATCTGAAGCTCAAACCCGTCATTCGTGGGGATCTTGTTTATACTGCTGATACTAGCGGGATAGTGCAAGCGGTAAATAAAAAAGACGGGCAGGTCAAATGGTCTACTCAGTTGAATCATGGGATCCTGAGTGGTCCAACTGTTGCTGATGGTTTTGTAGTTGTCAGCACAAATGCGTCTACTTTAGCTTTGTTAAATCAGGCTGATGGGAAAGAAGTGTGGCAGACAAAAGTATCAGGGGAAATTTTATCTCCGGTTGCCTTATCTCATCAAAAAATTGTAGCAAAAACTATTGATGGTAAAGTATTTGCTTTTGATGCTATTAATGGTAAGCAATTATGGTCTGCAGAACATGGTTCGCCAAGCCTTGTCTTAAAAGCAAGCTCATCTCCAATAATTATGGATAATTTGGTGTTGATAGGTTTCTCAGATGGCAAACTGGATGCTTTGGAACTGGATACTGGTCGTCTTGTATGGCAAAGAAGCATTGCTTATGCTACAGGAGCTAGCGATGTTGAGCGATTAATTGACATCGATTCTGATCCTATTATAAAAGATAAAGTAGCCTATTTAGGTAGCTATCAAGGGTATATTGGTGCTTTATCTTTGACTGATGGCCAGTTTATCTGGAGAAAGCCAGGATCTGTATTTAAAAATATGGTCTTAAGTGCCAATACCTTATATTTGACTGACAGCCATGATGTGGTCTGGTCCCTGGACAGGTCTACAGGGCATGTTAATTGGAAACAAACTGCACTAAAAGCCAGAGGGCTAACGGAGCCAGTTATTGTAGGTGAAGATATTGTTGTTGGTGATAAAACAGGCTACCTTCACTTCCTGGATTCGCAAACAGGCGAGTTAATGGCGCGCTCTCAATTATCTGCGGGAGTTAGTATTTCGCCAACTGTGGCTGGAAGGAATCTGTATGTATTAACAGACAATGGACTGCTTAATCAACTGTCTGTGAGTTAAAATAATGATTCCAGTAATTGCTCTTGTTGGGCGTCCTAATGTTGGCAAATCGACGTTATTTAATCGATTAACTAAAACGCAGGATGCTCTTGTTGCTGATTTTCCTGGCCTTACCCGTGACAGGCAATACGGACAGGCCTTGTATAATAATAAGCCGTATATCGTTGTCGATACTGGCGGGATCGGGGTAGATGATATCGCTGTTGACAGTTTGATGTCCAAACAATCCGCCATTGCATTAAATGAAGCTGACGCTGTTCTTTTTTTGGTAGATGGTCGGTCTGGTTTAACGGGGATTGATAAGCAAATTGCGATTAATTTGCGAAAACTGAACAAAAAAGTTCATTTGGTCGTTAATAAAACAGAAGGTTTGGATGATGATATTGCCTGCTCTGATTTTCAATCGTTAGGCATTAGCGATGTTCACTCGATTTCAGCTGCTCATGGAAGTGGTATTAGCTCACTATTAGAGACCATTCTTCTTCCATATGCGATTCCTGAAGCAAGTGATACGGTTCAAGACAATACTATTAAAATAGCTTTTGCCGGAAGACCCAATGTTGGAAAGTCTACATTAATTAACAGAATATTAGGTGAAGAACGAGTAGTTGTGTTCGATATGCCCGGTACGACCCGAGACAGTATCTCTATTCCTTTTGAACGTGATGAGCGGAAGTATGTCCTTATCGATACTGCAGGTGTTCGCAGAAAATCGCGTGTGGATGAAAAAATTGAAAAATTCTCTGTAATTAAGACACTGCAGGCCATTAAAGAATCTAACGTTTGCTTACAATTATTGGATGCAAAAGAAGGGATTACCGATCAGGATATGAATTTACTTGGTTTTATTATTGAATCGGGTAAAGCTTTGGTCATAGCCTTCAATAAATGGGATGGTCTGGATGAGGAGCATAAAGAACGAGTTAAAGACGAATTAGCTCGTCGCCTGCATTTCGCAAATTTTGCTAAAGTCCGATTTATTTCAGCATTGCATGGTAGTGGAGTAGGCGGGTTGTTTAAAGACATCAATGAAGCCTATGAGTCAGCCACGCAATCCTTCTCAACCCCCCGATTAACCCGCTTATTACAGGACATTAGTACTAAGCACACACCGCCCTGTGTGAGTGGACGAAGAATCAAATTACGTTATGCACATATTGGTGGGCATAATCCACCAGTCATAGTAATTCATGGCAATCAGCTTGACGCATTACCGGATAGTTATAAGCGTTATTTGAACAATGAGTTCATTAAACATCTTGGCTTGGTTGGAACTCCCTTAAAAATTGAGTTCAGGGGAGGAGCAAATCCATTTGCAGAGAAGAAAAATAAATTATCTCAACGCCAGGTCAATAAAAAAAGAAGATTGATGAAGCGGGTTAAAAGCAAAAAATAGAGATGCATGTAATGGGTGTCATCAATCAGTAATATCAATTGGGGGTATGGTTAGAAACATCTGATAAAACATAAAGGGCTGTAGATCAGTGGAACTATTTGAAGTAACTACGTTAAAAATGGAGATAGGCATGTTTGAGCGTATAGACGGAAAAGGGAAGGTGGTCAATGGAGTTAGTTTTGTTGTACTCAAAGACACTTTAGATTCGCGTGATGAATCGTTTATCGATGTTGCAAATATAAAAAAAAGCGATTATATATTATCCATTTTGTCGACTCAGCCGGAACGTTTTGATTTTCATGAAGTGCTGACTGTTAATCTCGATAGCGAAAAAGCTCCGAAAGGTATGGATGCTATAAGTGAACGCCACTTTACTTACAGATATTCCGCCGAATTTAGATTGTCTTTACAGGCTTTAAAAGAATTAACGGATGATAGAACAACAGAATATAAAGGCAAACATCTCAACAACCCCAAAAAGGTAGAAAAAATATTAAATACGTTAAGGAATAGCGTAGTTGGGGTTCACATAGATATACTAAACGAAGAAACCAAAGAATGGGATAGGTTTAAAACATTGCCACTGTCATTAGTGACTGCAGTGCATAGCCAGGGCTGTTGTTTGATTTTATAATTCAGAATTAGTGCGTTTAAAACACGGTACACGGACGAGTGAATTGTCAGTTTACTCACGGGTTAGTTTATATTAAAAATTGTTGCTTGTATGCAGCAAGGGTTCCAGGCGGATTTTAAATAGGAATCAAATGAACATAACACCTTTCTCCCAGAAAAAATAGCTCTTTAAAAATGCTTTTATGTTCTCCAGGTCGACCTGAATTAATGCGAATTGATACTAAATCTTAAAAATATTGTTTAGGGTCTATTGATAATTCAAGTTTCGACGTCTCGCGACTTGTTCGCGGGATCCAATTCACTCTTTATAGGCGCAATATATTCTTGTTTTGCGCAAGATCTATCGATTCCGCGAACAAGTCGCGGAAAGTAGGCTTGAACATAATGAAATGTCAACAGCTCCTAATCCAGCGAACTATATCTTGAGTACTCATTACTCCTGAACGTCTAGCCTTCTCTTCTCCATTGGAAACAAGTATTAAAGTCGGAATACTTTGAATATGATAGCGAGCGGCTAATGTCTTTTCAGACTCTGTGTTGATTTTAATAAATCTAACGTCGGGCTCAATAAGTTTTGCAGCCGCTTCAAAGTAAGACCCCATCATTTTACATGGACCACACCATTCGGCCCAAAAATCAATGAGCAATGGAATATCATTCTTTTTGAGATGAAGATCAAACTGTGCTGTATCTAAAGCAATTGGCATTCCATAAAAAAGAGATTTTTTACACTTCCCACACTTGGGATGTTCGGCCAGTCGTTCTGAATTTAAACGATTTGTTGTCTGGCAATAAGGGCAAACAATATGGATTGAATTATTCATGACACTCGTTCCTGTTGATTTCACTTCGTTAATTCTCAAAACAACAATACCAAATCTTACCAAATAAACCTCTTCAAATTAAGGCACGGCTTTCCCATTAAAAATGTGACGTCTTTCCGAGCCTAGCGAGGATTCTCCTGCAAATTGGCATAATCTGAATTAATGCATTAATTATCATTACCTTTTAAGCTCTTTTTGTTTTTAACAAGAAATTTAATGATGTCATCAGAAGATGTACCTGGATTTTTATATCATTTCGACACGTGAAGAGGATTCTCGTGTACGCAAAGATCATGCTCCTTAAAATAGGGCGATGGTTCGGCATATTATTTTGAACATGTTACAAAATACCAAAAAGAAATTTAAGGATATGAGCATTAGGCGCCTGTAGAAAAAGACTGGCTGGGGAGACTCAACTCTTAATATGATTTTAATGGCCGCATTTTAATGGGATCGTGCAACCTTGCAGGAGATTCCTCGCTACTCTCGGAAAGACGTCATATTTTTAATGGGACAGCTATGCAAATTAAGGATACGTCCCTGGAGTTCATTTAAACAAGATTATATAGTGTCTGCAAAAATTTCATGGACGTTACCTGGTTTATAAATATATAACGATTACCTGCGCAACCTGGATAATTTTTCATTAAGGATGTTGGTATATACTAAAACTAGGGATTCCTATATATGAGGTAGTATATGCCCGATGTAATACAGGATGAAAAAGCAGCTGCTAAAGCACGATATGAAGAGTTTTTGAATGCTGTTGAGGCAATGAATGCACGAAATGCAGCTATGCAATTTGAGCTTGCTCCTAACCCCTCACTATTTAAGCACCTGCAAAAAAGCAGTTCTGACTCTCCGCTACATTATGAATTTAAATCCAAAAATTCAGGTTCCATTTTCATCATTGAGCAGAAATTTTTTCCTGATAGCTGGATATTAAAGATCCCGGAACAAGTAAGAAAGGACGATATGGCTTGTATGACCGATATTATCCTGGAAACAATAGCTCATCCAGTTGGCGCTCATAAAGATTATGAGCCTAAAATGATAACCTGTTTTCCAGAGGATACTCCTGAAGATGAAATACTCCAATTTATTGAATCAGCTCAAGCTAAAGGGATTAAAGTGCACTTGTTTATAGGGAAGCCAGACGATTTTGAAAAAATAAGTCTAAAACATCAACAAATATCAAAGGATCTTATTGCCGCAGGAGATATTGACAAAGTTCCGGGGTGGACAGGGTTATTGAATACTGTTATGAATACAGACGGAGGACGAAAAGGTGAGGAACTGATGCAACGAATCAACTCAGATCAACGTTTTGCTTTTCGCTGCTGAATTAATTCTCCACCCATTTAGCATCTGATTTATCCGGTATTGACTACCGTCCAAAAAACCTTACCAAGTCGTTTTGAATATATATCACCATACCCTGTGATTTCAATGTTCCTTTTGTATCCGCAAATTTGCTAAATTTTGTGGACATCATCAATGCGCGTGTCAATTAAGGGTTTGTTTGTATTCATATGCTGGATAGAAGAAATAAAAAGGAAATACTTTAATCAGGTTGTATACCAAAACAATCGGCGCTAAAAATAGAACAAGTAGAAACAGGGCTCTAGGGAGATGCGCTGACCACATCATTAGAACTATCGGGGCTATTAAAGAGGCAAGTGTTAAGAGACGCACGAAATATATTTTTAAGGTTAAGCGCCAATTTCCAATGGCTAATTTAATTGACTCTCGCCAGGCAAAATAGGGAGCGGCGTTGTTTGTGACGGTTAATAAAGGAGTAAAAATAATACAAGGGTAAGTAATTAATATGATGGGTAATTTTAGAAATGGAATAAAAGCTCCAATTATGTTTACAAGAGCAATTAAAATAATCATCACAAATAAGCCGATACCGGTATTTGCTGAATTATATAAATCCTTAAACCCCGAATTCTCATCGATTTCTTCACCATCAAGGTAAGAAAATATAGCTTTATATAATCCGTCAAGCAATGGAAACAATGAAAAAAAGACAAGGACTCCAGCTAAGGTAAGATAGATAAAATTCAAAATAGGATGTTTAAATGTAATAAAACCGAGACTTTCGAGGCCCAAGGGAATAATTACCCCAAATGCAATCAAGGCAGCTAAAGGAGTTAATAGTAAAAAACTGAGTGGCCACCAGAGTTTGCTGCGGCATTTGCTATAGGATTGCCATGCTGTAGAAAGTGATTTCATGCCTGTATCGAGTCATTCAACGGAGTGATTGAATGATATTAACACAATCATTCCGTTGATTTTAAGAGTTTAAGTAAATAATTTATTCCTTTGCCAAAAACTATGCTCTTGCTTAAATTTTTAATGTTAATACATCGCATGGTGCATGATTTACAGTAGCATGAGCAGTGCTTCCAAGAAAAGTTTGAATTCCTTTGGACGAATGATTGCCGATGATTATTAACTGGCAATTTAATTCTTTAACTTTCTCAAATATATTTTCTTTGACAGAACCAATTTCTACAAACTGTTGATCTGTTGGAATATTAAGATTTTCACCAATCAAAGATAAAACGGTTTGAGCATCGTCCTTTGCCGGATTTGCTAATTCAGTAAAGCCTAGTCCTTGAGCCAATTGTACACTGGCAGGTAATTCGATCACATGTAACAGATATAATTTTGCATTGAATTGTTTGGCAATATTGGCTGCTTTTTCTGCAAGGTGATAGTGCTCATTTAGCAAATCTGAAGCAAATAAAATATTTTTATACATAGTAACCTCATTTGTAGTAACTGCGTTAAATTAATTGTAGTCGATCAATGACCTTGCACCTTTGAGCTACCTGTTCATTGTTGGGTTAATTTCTAATAATGGTTTAATCACAAAGTCCCTTGCCAAGTAGTGAGGATGAGGAATTATCAGGTTCTTCGTATGAAGAGTTCTATTTCCGTATAATATAATATCGATATCAAGAGTTCGGGGGCCCCATCGTTTTTTTCTGACTCGTTGATGCTGCTTTTCTATTTTCTGGCACCATTTTAATAACAGTTCGGGTTTTAGAAATGTAGCTATTTTAACTACTACATTACAAAAATCTTGTTGAGTTGTCAGGCCCCAGGCTTTTGTCCAGTACAAGCTGGAACAGGATAATACTGAAGTTACTGGGATGGTCTGAAGATCCTTAATGGCCATTCTTATGTGACGTTCAGGTGCTTTTTGATTCGATCCCAGACTCAAATAACAACTATTCATTTGGCTGCTTTGGGTTTGCGTCTTCGCCTTGGTTTTGAAGATGAGGGAGGGGTCAGAAGTGTCACCATTTTAGCCTGTTCCTCTTCATCAACTTCCTGAAAATTCGTCCACCATTGAGCTAATTCAATTGATTCATCTCCGGCCAATGCTCTTAAAGCCATAAAATCAAATGCTGCTCTGAAGCGGGGATGTTGAAGCAAATTAAATGCTCGACCACCCAATCGCTTGGAAAATCGATATTGCAAAAGCCATATTTCTCTGATTACCTGACTGTAACGTTTGGGAATGGATATAATTTTATTTTGTTCAGCAATAGTCAGGGACATTGCTTTCTCTATTGCTGGCAAGGGATCCATTCCCTCACTTTGTAGTTTTTTCGATGTTTCAATCATGGGAAACCATAACAATACAGCAAACAGAAATGCTGGTGTTACTGGTTTGTTGTCCCGAATACGAGTATCTGTATTTTCCAATGCAATGCCCAGCAAAGCATGAACTGGATAGTCACTTTGAAACAATTTAAAAGTCTGAGGGCATAAGTGTTCAAATAATCCATATTGGATTAATAATTTTTGCACCGTTTCGGCTTCACCACACTGGTACAGTTTGGTCATTTCATCGAATAAGCGGGAGTTGGAAACATGAGTGATCAAATGACTGATATCGGGGAATGGTGCTTCGGTTTCCGGAGCTAGTTTAAAGTGCAGTTTAGCACTAAATCGAATAGCTCTCAGCATTCGAACCGGATCTTCTTTATAACGTGTTACCGGATCACCAATCATTCGAATTAACTTTTGCTGTACGTCGTTAACCCCACCGGTAAAATCGATAATGGTTGAGTCATCAATGTTATAGTATAAGGAGTTGATGGTGAAATCTCTTCGCCAGGCATCTTCATCAAGTGTTCCATATACATTGTCGCGAACAAGCATGCCTCGTTCATTGGTCTGTTGACTGGAGTCAACAGCATCATGTCCTCTAAATGTTGCTACTTCAATAATTTCTCTGTGGAATAATATATGAACCAATTTGAAGCGTCGACCAATGATACGTCCATTGCGAAACAGGTTTTTAATTTCATTGGGCGTGGCATTAGTAGCAACATCAAAATCTTTGGGTGCTTTATGAAGTAATAAATCACGAACACTGCCCCCAACAAGATAAGCCTGAAATCCGCTGCTGATCAGGCGATTGAGCACTTTTATAGCATTATTACTTATATCTGTTTTAGATATAGAATGCTTGGTTCGTGGAATAATGTACGCTGAGTTAATCGGAGGCTTATGACCTCTGTTTTTCTTTAACAGCTTTTTGATAAATTTGATGATTGCTGATTCTCACATGATTAATAAACCCAAAATAATTATAACGAAGCAAATGAATAAAGTGAATCATTTACCTTTACAAATATTTTAGAGAGAATGGTTCTTCTAAAATTTTACAGAGATAGCATATGGAATTTTTTGATGTCGCCTTAAGTTTAATTGCATTGATTATTCTGGAGGTTGTTTTAGGTATAGATAACCTGGTTATCTTATCAATACTGACTGAAAAGTTGCCCCAGGAAAAAAGAAAAAAAGCTCGAAGATGGGGGCTTACTTTTGCCTGGATGACCCGGTTATTATTGCTGGCCTCCGCGGTATACATGGTTAAATTGGTAAAACCTTTAGTTTCAATAGGCGGAATTTCATTTTCTGCACGAGATATATTTCTTTGTCTTGGCGGCGCTTTCCTGATATGGAAATCAACGGATGAAATTCATCAGGACGTGACCAATGAATCAAGAACACAAGCCGTTCCCAAGAATACTACAGCCTCTGCAACGTTCAGAGGAGTCATTATTCAGGTAGCATTACTGGATGTTATATTTTCTCTGGATAGTGTATTAACTGCTGTTGGTTTAACTACACGTTTTTGGGTTATGGCGCTTGCCATTACCTGTGCCATTATTATTATGATTTATGCCAGTGAGCCTGTTAGTGAATTTATTTCGAAACATCCTACTATAAAAATGCTGGCTCTAAGTTACTTGATATTGATTGGTACTGTTCTGGTTGCCGATGGCTTTTCGTTTCATATACCAAGAGGGTATTTATATTTTGCGATGGGATTTTCGTTAGGAGTCGAATCCTTGAACTTACTGAAGCGTACAAGAAAAAAACGAAAAAAAATGACGAGGAAGTAATATGTTATTCATCAAAGCGTTTCACATTATTGCACTTGTAGCCTGGTTTGCCGGATTGTTTTATTTACCCCGGTTGTTTGTATATCACTCAACAACACAAGATAGCATTAGCCTTGATCGATTTAAAATAATGGAGCGAAGGTTATATTATGGAATAACCTGGCCAGCAGCGATTCTGACTACGGTGCTTGGCTTGTGGTTGATTTATTTTAACATGGGTTATTATCTAAAGGCAGGCTGGATGCACGGCAAATTATTTCTGGTTCTTCTATTATGGATTTACCATTTAACCTGTGGCCATTATCTTAAACTGTTTGCGCGAGACAAAAATACAAAGTCATCCCGGTTTTATCGGATATTTAATGAGTTGCCGACTCTTTTGCTCATTTTTATTGTGATTTTGGTTGTGGTTAAACCTTTTTGATGCATTTTGAGCTTCTAGTATTTCCCTGTTTATGTGTTTAAATCATAAACAGGGACAGTACTTGATTCATTTTAACTTTCAGTGGTTATAAAGCAATTAAACAAGAGTTAATTGCTAACAGAACCTAATCGATTTCTACCATATCAAAATCTTCTTTACCGGCTCCACAGTCAGGGCAAAACCAGTTTTCAGGAACATCAGCCCACAAAGTGCCTGGTTCAATACCATCTTCCGGCCATCCTTCAGCTTCATCATAAATAAAACCGCAGATAACGCATATGTACTTTTTATACTCTTGCATAGTGAATACTCTTAAAAAAATGAGGTAATTTATCTATTGTTGTTCATTAAGTAAAGTTAAACCTCGAATCAATGCAGATTTTTTTGATAATCTATCTAAATAATTGTACCATCAAAGTACTAAGTTTTGCTTACATAAGTAACATTGGGTGGTATTTGTTGACAAAACTCAAGGTCAATTGATGACGAATGCTGATGTGATGAGGATTGCCTATGTCTCCTTAAGCATCTCAACCTATTTTTGCTTTTAATTTTTTTTTATTTCTAATTTTTCATGTGAGTGTTTCTATGTCCCGATCTTCCGATTTATTTGTTCAGGCTCAATCTGTTATTCCAGGTGGTGTTAATTCTCCCGTTCGAGCATTCAAAGGAGTAGGTGGCGACCCTCTTTTTTTTAAACAAGGTAAAGGCGCATATCTTATTGATGAAGATAATAATCACTACATCGATTATGTAGGCTCTTGGGGGCCTCTTATTCTCGGACATTGCCATCCAAAAATTATCGAAGCAGTAAATCAAGTTTTACATAGCGGAATGAGTTTCGGAGCGCCAACAGAGCTTGAAATACTTTTAGCTAAAAAAATTATATCTCTTGTGCCATCTGTTGAAAAAGTACGAATGGTCAATTCAGGTACCGAAGCGACGATGACTGCGATACGACTGGCTCGTGGATTTACCAATAAAAACAAATTAATCAAATTCAATGGCTGTTATCATGGTCATAGTGACGGATTGCTCGTAAAAGCCGGTTCCGGTTTGCTCACTTTGGGTATCCCATCAACACCAGGAATTCCTGCAAGCATTACCGAGCATACGTTAACAGCTGATTTTAATAACCTTGAACAGGTCGAGCAATTATTCGAAAAATACCCAAATGAGATTGCGACAATTATTTTGGAACCAGTTGCTGGCAACATGGGATTCATTCTTCCAAAACCCGGTTTTTTACAGGGACTGCGCGAGTTGTGCGATCACTACAACGCGGTATTAATTTTTGATGAAGTGATGACAGGATTCCGGGTAGGTTTACATGGAGCTCAAGACTTATTTGGAATTAAACCGGATATTACTACTTTTGGCAAAGTTATTGGTGGCGGAATGCCTGTTGGTGCATTGGGAGGTAGTTCAGAGATTATGTCCTTTCTTGCTCCCGAAGGACCTGTTTATCAGGCAGGGACACTTTCAGGTAATCCTCTTGCCATGGCAGCTGGATTAGCTACTTTGAATGAAATAGAACAACCTGGATTTTTTAACCAACTGAATCATACAACCAATAACTTGATTTCAGCTTTGTCAGAGGTAGCTAATACGCTGCATGTACCTTTATTTACGGCGTCATTAGGAGGAATGTTCGGATTCTGTTTTACTGATAAAGAGCAGATCTGGGATTATGCAGATGTTGCTTCCTCGGATGAGCAATTATTCAAAAAATTCTTTCATGGTATGCTGGAGAATGGAGTATATTTGGCACCATCCATGTATGAGGCTGGCTTTGTTTCCAGTGCCCATGGTGAACAAGAAATACAAAAGACTCAAAGTGCTGCAGAGCGAGTGTTGAAGCAATTAAAAGGTTAAAACAGTACTTTCAAGATGATTGATTTCAATTCAGTTTTTCATTGATTGTTTTCATTTTAAAACACTGGACAGTATTTTTTCTCCGTGTCATTCTTGGTAGTAAATCAGTTGGCAAAGGAAAGCATAGTATGTCGATATTGGGTAAAAAAAGAGCCCCATGGAGTGAGATACCAGAAGGAACTATCGCACTTTTTTTTATACAAGTCGTTTCAACACTTAGTTTCAGTGTTCTTTACTCGACCCTGGTTTTATACATGAAAGGTAAACTGGGGTTGCAGGTTGCCACAGCAAATAGCATTATGGGAGTTTTTATTGCATTTAATTTTGCCCTGCACTTACTTGGAGGGTTTTGGGGTGGGCGATTATTATCGAACAGAACCCTGTTCTGCATTGGTATGATTGCACAGGTTGTTGGCTGTGTGCTTTTATCCATTGGTGGAGTTACCTTTCTGTACTATGGTCTTGCCGCTTTTTTAACGGGTTCAGGTTTAAATGTAACCTGTGTTAATTGTATGCTTACGCAAAGATTCTCACCTGAAGACACTCGACGTGAGACTGCCTTTTTATGGAATTACGCAGGCATGAATATTGGTTTTTTCGTGGGATTCAGCTTGAGTGGTGTATTTCAAATATCCCAAAACTACCCAAGGCTCTTCCTGCTTAGCAGCCTTGGAAATTTAATTGCTTTGCTCATCTGTCTTTATTATTGGCACCAATTAGCCGACAAGGGAACAAGCTTTTCGAAAAAAGATAAACAGTCCCAGAAGAACGCCACAACAATGGGGTTACTGTTCATTATTTTACTTCCCTTAGTGCTAAGTCAAATGCTGCAATATGCGGACTGGGCTAATAAACTGGTTATTGCAACAGGTATAACCATGCTGGCTTTGACGTTTTACATTGCATACCAACAACCAACGAAAGAAGCCAGGGATAAAATTTTAGCCTTTGCCATTTTGATGATAGTAGGTGCTATTTTTTGGATGCTTTATCAAATAGGTCCAATGGGATTGACAGTATTCATCGATCATAACGTACAGAGAGAATATGGTGGATGGATTATTCCGCCACAATGGTTTCAAAATATAAACACAGTTACTATAGTTATTGGTGGGCCTTTATTCGGCACAATGTTTGCCAGAATGCGTGCAAAGGGAGTTCAAATCAATATTCCAACACAATTTGCGCTTGCTTTATTATGTATTGGATTAGCATTCGCAATACTCCCGGTAGGTATTCTCTATGCAAGTACTTATGGAATGGTGAACCCCGGCTGGATAGTCATTTGTTTTATTTTGCAGAGCATTGGGGAACTTTTAATATCGCCAATTGGTTATGCCATGATAGGCTACCTGGCTCCAACATCTCTTCAGGGTGTCATGATGGGGATGTGGATGCTGATTACTGGTGTAGGGGCGACACTATCAAGTTATAGTTCAAACTTGATGATTGTAGGTCAGAGCAGTACCTCGCCCCTTGAGACTAATACGGGATACAGTCATGTGTTTTTGGGATTGGGTTTATTTGCTATAGGTTCTTCATTTATACTTCTGATGTTAGTTCCTAAATTAAGGAAATTAATTCAGGAAAAAAAGCATGATGTTGTACAGGGTAATAATATTAATGTAGCAGAGAGAGAAGCGGTATTTGAGTAGTCCATTTGTACCTATTGAAACGGCAGATCTTGATTGGTTCGATGATTTGCCATATTCTAAAAATTATAATGATGTATATCATTCCGCTGAAAGTGGAATCAGACAAAGTCGTTACGTATTTATTGACGGGAACAATCTCATCAATAGATGGTTAGAGCTTCCTAAAAATACCTATTCCTTGTTTAATCTTGGAGAAACAGGGTTTGGTATGGGTTTAAATTTTCTCCTGACTCTCAAGTTATGGGAAGAATATGCACCTGAATCAGCGCATCTCCATTATTTTTCCTGTGAAAAACATCCACTGAAATTCAACGACTTAAAACAGTGTTTAACACTATGGCCAGAATTATCAGTTCAAAGCGCGCAACTATTGGAACAATATCCGGTCCTAACTCAGGGCTATCATTATTTATCCTTTTGTAAGGGACGAGTTAAACTTACCCTCATGCTCGGAGATGCTCTGGAGTGTTTTGAGCAATTGTTAGTTTGTGGTGATTCCCAACTTGAATCCCAACTGCGTCCAGGTTTTATCGATTCATGGTATCTGGATGGATTTTCTCCTGCAAAAAATGCAGATATGTGGACCGATTCACTTTTATCAATAGTAGCCATGCTATCAAAAAAAGAGTCTACTTGTGCAACGTATACTGCCGCAGGCACAGTTAAAGCCGCGTTATCAAAAGCAGGTTTTATTCTTGAGAAGAAAAAGGGATTTGGCCCTAAACGCCATATGCTTACAGGGATCTTTCATGGGATACCACCCTATAAAATAAAAAAGCGAGAAACACCCTGGCATACTGGAGTTCCCTTAAAATCAGGAAATAAATCAGTACATGTTGTAGGAGGGGGGCTTGCTGGGTGCTTCATTGCTCATTGTCTCGCCAAAAGAGGCTGGAGAGTGACACTTTTTGAGGAAAAAACAATGGTTGGCTCGGCAGCTTCCGCCAATCATCAAGCGGTAATATTCCCCAAATTGTCTGCCTATAAATCACCACTAACGCAACTAATGCTTTCATCGTTTCTATATGCGAACAGAGTATACAAGGATTTGTTAAAGCAACATCCAGAGCTTGGTCATTTAGGCGGCTCTCTTTTGCTGGCATACAACCTTAAAGAACAACAAGCCCATCAAAGCATTAAATCTTGGCTGCAGCACTATCCCGAGCTTGGTGAGTTGGTCGAACGAGACAAAGGCTCTGAATTGTCCGGTGTGAGCCTCAATGAATCAGGACTGTATATTCCTTTGTCCGGGTGGATTAACTCACCGCTTCTTTGCCAGCGTTTAATCGACAGAAAAGAAATCACTTTGATTGAGAATACACAGGTTGATTCATTACACTATGATGGTTCAAGCTGGATTATTACTAATAAAGCAGCAGATGTATTAATTTTATGTGCGGGAAACAAGATAAACTCCTTTACTGAAACTAAAGGCATACCGATTAAACAGATTCGCGGACAAATGTCTTCAATTTGCTCAACACCAAAAAGCTCCAAACTTAAAATACCCCTGTGTGCGGAGGGACATGTTTTGCCCTCTTTAGACGGCAAGCATTATTTTGGTGCCAGCTATAACCTTGGTGATACTTCAGAACAACCCTCTGCAGAGGATGATTTAAGCAATTTAAACAAACTCTTAAATATTTCAGCACCGGATATATGGTCCAGGGAAATTATTCATCACTGGGCCGCGGTAAGAGCATCCACTCCGGATTATCTTCCTGTTGTAGGTCCAGTTGCTTTGGAACAAGATTTTCGTGCGCTATATTCAGGGTTAGAGACAAACTCTAAAAGATGGATTCCACAACCTGGCCCTTATATTCCTGGGCTATTTGTTTGCGCTGGATTTGGATCACGAGGATTAACGACCATCCCTTTATGTTCTGAATGGTTGGCTTCTCTTGTTAATAATGAAATTGGCTGCTTGCCAAGAAGTCTTATTCATGCCATAGCTCCCAGCCGATTTATACGAAAAAACATAACTCGTGGCAAATAGAGCTCATCTGTAATTAACACCATCGCTGTGTTCACGATTTCCAGGATAAGTAATTAAATGGATAGCTTTTTTTATTAAAAATCGTCACTTTATCAGCTATAATCAACAATTTCATCATGTGAGCAGATTGTGCATAGTATCGACTTTTTTCAAATTGATGCGTTTACAGACAAGGTATTTCATGGAAATTCAGCGGCTGTCTGTTTGCTCGATGATTGGCTAAACGATGAATTGCTTCTTGCAATAGCGGCAGAAAATAATTTATCAGAAACTGCTTTCATTATTGAAGCTCCGAATGGATTTCACATCCGTTGGTTCACACCGAATGGAGAAATTTCCTTGTGCGGGCATGCTACGCTTGCTGCCAGTTTTGTGCTTTTTGAATTAGGGAAATGTCTTTCTGACTGCATAACTTTTCATAGTTTAAGCGGCCAGCTCTCTGTACTGCGAAGAAAAGATAGACTTACCCTTGACTTTCCCAGATTTCAGTACGCTCATTCCATTTCCTCAGAGACTATCGTGAGCTTGATAGATCAACCTGTAATTGAAGCATACGACAGTGAACTCGATTATTTGGTTGTTCTCGAAAATGAGGCGCAGGTTCAAGAGGCTCAAGTTGACTTAAAAAAATTGATGAAGCTACCTAAACGTGGCTTGATAGTTACTTCTTTAAGTTCAGAGGCCGATTTCTATTCTCGGTGCTTTTACCCCAAGCACAGTATTTCAGAAGATCCTGTTACCGGATCAGCTCACTGTGTATTAACACCATACTGGGCCGATAAATTGAATAAATCCAGTTTACGAGCTATTCAGGGGCTGCACAGGAAAGGGGAGTTGTTTTGCGAATTGATGGACCTCCGCGTGTTTATATCTGGCTATTGCCGATGGTATCTCAAAGGACACTTAGTAATTTAGCAAAATGGATTGAGAAGGACTTCTCATTAGAGCATAATAATAAACCTTTAGGTCAAAGGAGTAAGACGGAATGACCAAATCAATGGGAAAAGCATTCAGACGCGCTGTACAGGACAATAAACCACTGCAGGTATTGGGTACCATTAATGCATATACCGCAATGTTAGCAGAATCTGCAGGTTGTAAAGCTATCTATCTTTCAGGCGCTGGTGTAGCTAATGCATCTTATGGCATACCTGACCTTGGGATGACCAATTTATCACAAGTTCTTGAAGATGCCCGCCGAATAACCGATATATCTTCATTACCTCTTTTAGTTGACGTGGATACAGGATGGGGACATGCCTTTAATATTGGCCGTACCATCAAACTTATGGAGAAAACAGGTGTAGCAGCGATTCACATCGAAGATCAAGTGTTAGCCAAACGATGTGGTCATAGACCCAATAAAGCGATTGTTTCCGAAAAGGAAATGGGGGATCGAATTAAAGCAGCGGTCGATGCGCGTGTAGATCCTGATTTTGTTATTATGGCAAGAACTGATGCCTATGCAGTAGAAGGTATGAGTGCCGCTATTGAACGGGCTCAACTTTGTGTCGAGTTGGGCGCTGATATGATATTTCCTGAAGCAATGACTACTTTGGATGAATATCGAATATTTACACAAAGTATCAAAGTACCGGTACTGGCCAATATAACCGAATTTGGTAAAACACCATTATTTACTCGAGATGAACTCAATGATGCAGGAGTATCATTAATTCTTTATCCTTTGAGTGCATTCAGAGCAATGTCAAAAGCTGCATTAACAACTTATGAGACTATAGTCCAGCAAGGCTCACAAAAAACAGTTCTTGATGCAATGCAAACCCGAGAAGAGCTGTATGCTGTTCTTGGATACCATAAATACGAGGAAAAGCTGGACCAACTGATGGAGGAAGAAAATGAGTAGTAAGAGTGGAGGTTTAGCCGGTGTTGTTGCTGGACAATCAGCAATTGCTACTGTTGGCCTGGCAGGGAAAGGTTTAAATTACAGAGGTTATTCTATTGATGATTTAGCCGAATATGCAAGTTTCGAAGAGGTTGCCTATTTATTAAATTATGGTCATCTTCCAACACAAAGCGAATTGGATCAGTATACGAAAAAACTAATAAGTTTGAGAGGTCTACCCGAACAATTAAAAACCGTACTGAAATTGATTCCCAAAAACACACACCCAATGGATGTATTAAGAACTGCCTGTTCTTTTTTGGGGAATATTGAGCCTGAGAATAATTTTTCGCAACAATATGAAATTGCTGACAGGCTTTTGGCGCTCTTTCCTGGAATTATGTGCTATTGGTATGCCTATCATTATGAAAACAGGGAAATTTCCGGATACAGTGATGAACAAACCACTGGCGGCCATTTCCTGGAACTGTTGCACCATAGAAAACCTGAGAAAATAGAATCTGATATGATGAATGTATCGCTCATTCTCTATGCAGAACATGAGTTTAATGCATCAACCTTTGCTGCACGAGTTACAGCTGCGACACTGTCTGATTTCTATTCTGCAATTACCAGTGCTATTGGCACTCTTCGTGGTCCTTTACACGGAGGCGCTAACGAAGCGGCCATGGAACTGATTGAGAAGTTTAAAACACCCGATGAAGCTGAATCCGGATTAAAGCACATGCTGGCAAACAAAGCATTGATCATGGGCTTTGGCCATAGGGTTTACACTACAAGTGATCCGCGTTCTGATATTATTAAAAAATGGTCTTTCAGACTTGGCGAAGCGAAAGGAGACTTGACGCTGTATCACATCTCCGAGCGGATAGAAGAGGTGATGTGGAGCGAAAAGAAACTATTTCCCAATCTTGATTTCTATAGTGCTTCGGCGTATCACTATTGTGGAATACCTACTCAACTGTTTACTCCTATTTTTGTCATGTCTCGAATTACAGGCTGGTCTGCCCATGTATTTGAACAAAGAGCCAATAATAAACTGATCCGCCCAACTTCTGAATATATTGGTCCTGAACGAAGAGCATTCACTGAAATTAAGGATAGAGGTTAATATGAGCAGTTATGTAGAAGATAATGTGAAACCTGATTACGATCAGGTGATCGTGGATATAGTCGATTATGTTTTAAACACTAAAATTGATAGTGTACTGGCCTATGAAACTGCACGTCTCTGTTTAATGGATACTTTAGGCTGTGGTCTGTTAGCGCTGAATTTTTCCGAATGTACCAAGCTGATGGGCCCAGTAGTTCCGGGAGCTACCCTCTCCGGTGGAGCTCGAGTTCCAGGAACTGATTATGAACTCGATCCTGTTCAGGCTGCCTTTAATATTGGAACCATGATACGTTGGCTGGATTTTAATGATACCTGGCTTGCCGCTGAGTGGGGACATCCATCCGATAATTTAGGGGCTATATTAGCTGTTGCAGATTATTTATGCAGACAACGGTGTGGTGAAGGAAATGCTCCCATTTTGATGCATGATGTATTAACGGCAATGATTAAAGCTCATGAGATTCAAGGATGTATTGCACTAGAAAACAGTTTTAATCGTGTAGGATTAGATCATGTTTTTCTGGTTAAGATTGCCAGTGCCGCGGTAGCCGCGCAACTTTTTGGTGCTGGTCGCGACATGATGTTACGAACTTTATCTCAGGTTTTTGTGGATGGGCAAAGTTTAAGAACATACCGACACGCTCCTAATGCGGGCTCCAGAAAATCCTGGGCGGCAGGGGATGCTACATCTCGAGCAGTGCGCCTGGCCTTAATTGCTAAAGCAGGTGAGATGGGATATCCCAGCGCTTTAAGTGCGCCTACCTGGGGTTTTTATGACGTATTATTTGATAAAAAGCCATTTAAATTTCAACGATCTTATGGCAGTTATGTCATGGAAAACGTTTTATTTAAACTGTCTTATCCTGCAGAATTTCATGCGCAAACTGCTGTTGAATGTGCGGTCGCTTTACATCCATTAGTCGAACAACGCTATGATGACATAGCACGCATTGAGCTGGTCACACATGAATCGGCTATCCGAATAATAAGCAAACAAGGAGCTTTGCATAATCCTGCAGACAGAGATCATTGCTTACAGTATATGGTGGCCATTGGGTTGCTGTTCGGTGATTTAAAGGCAGAGCATTATGAAAATGCCGCTGCAGCAGATCCACGAATTGATGCTTTAAGAGCTAAAATGCATGTGACTGAAAATGAGCGTTTTTCTCGTGAATATCATGATCCTGAAAAACGATCCATTGCAAACAGCATCAAACTGGTATTCAAAGACGGGACAGAAAGCGATTTAATTACTGTGGAATATCCAATTGGTCATAAACGTAGACGTGAAGAGGGTATTCCTGTGTTAATTTCCAAGTTCAAGAATAACCTGAGTACTCGATTACCTGCAGAACGAGTGGAACAAATCATGCATGCAATGAGTGATACTAATATGCTGGCTGCTATGAAGGTCAGTGATTTTATGGCGCTGTGGGTTGTTAAATAAGCTTACTTTCTAGCCCTTGATTTGTCCTGTATTAATGTAGTGTTATTCAGAATTAATTAAGGGCTTTATGAAATAAAACCATCATTAAGCCTCTCACTCTTAATGCTGCGGGATGGCGAAATTAAGGTTGTGCTCATAACATGAATCTCCAATAATTCCTTGAAAAACAAGTTCAGATCCATTCTCTGGATTCCGCGGTCGATGCCGCAGAAATTCGAAGTGGGGAGGTTGCTTTTATCTGGGTTTTACCGCGTATCCAGCCAAATCTAAGCAGAACACGATATAACTACCTCGTCTTCTGGAAAATCATCAGCAAATGCATTTATTTTAGAAAGTGTAGCCATTGTATTTTGAGCTTTTATCGCTGAATCTGTATTAAAAAAGGTATGCTGTATATTGTGAGCTTTTTGATACAGGTAGACTACAGGATATAGTACAATTAAACTTGCAAGTACAGTTAAAATTGTATCTAGTATACCCAATACACCTCTGTGCTGTTCAAATATACATTTTTGCTCTTCAATTAGGGTGGTGTTTCTCATACAAAAAGCACGTATGGCACTCCCACTGATGGGTTTGTCTAAAGGAAAAGCTGTACTCATCTCATTATTGATTTCACCTAGGAGTCTGTCTAGAGCCTTATATACTTGGGGATTGTTATAGCGATATTTATTTCGTTTATCATTCAAATCATCCAACATTTCGTATAACTCGTAAAAAAGTCTGCCATGTTTATGAGCTTTAGTCTTGGTTAACATGTTTCTGAGTTGTTGTGAGTTGATAGATAAAGGTAGGGAGGATTTGTCCTTGCTTGCAGTCTCTAAGTCACTAAATAATACCACTTGAACTGGGTTAACTTGGTGCTGGCGGAGGTATTTTTTAAGATGATCCTGATGACTAATAGTATCTGTAGCAATCAATCTAATATCATCACCTAATCTCGAAGGAACACTGTTGCGGTATTCCCCTCCATAAGGTCTGATATTACTAGACTGAGATACAAATATAATTGGATAAGTTGCCTTTAAAAGGGCTTGCTGATCCATGGTAAGATTAAATTGCTCTTGAGGTGTGTGAACTAGCTTATTAAAAACACGAATACGATCCTCCAGAGCAAACACATATTTTTTAGCCTCCTTACTTAAACCTACAAAATAATCTGCTCCCACTCTTTGTGAAAGAAATTTTTCTATACACTCATTGATACAATACCCATTAACATTACGAGAAAAATATCCAAAATGATGTTCATCATATTGTTCACTTATTTCATATTTGGGTAGTGTTGGTTTTTTTAAACTAAAAAACTGTGAGATTGGTAATTCAATTTCTTTATCTACAGCTGCAAACCCAGATTTAATGACTGCCTTCTTAGGAAACTTGAGAACTTTAAGGACTTTTCCAAGATTTTCCTCTGTTGGGTTTAAAACAATATCTTTCATATCGATATTATGCAGCATGATTTTTTTGACTATTTGTTCCATGTTCAAAAGGCTATATGCTGCATCTGTAATATCTCTTTTTGTCAATGAACTGGATTGAGCCAAGGCCTCTTTTATTGCCTCAAAATCAGGATGAATATAAGTACCCAGCAATTGAATAAAATAATAAAATTGGACTGTTCCTTGTAATTGTTGATTTAATGTATCAATCTCCGTTTTAGTGATTACTTGATCAAGTGATTGATGCATTTGCCGTGCACGAGTAAAATAAATCAGAAATAAATTAAAATTTGAAAACCCACTAGCTAAACCGTATTTAATTGAATGTTTAAAATCCTGCAACGCAGTACTGCTAGCTAGCGGTTTAAACAGTGTATAATTCGCAGTGATTTTTTTTAAATTGTAATTTCCTGTTAACACATTTCCATAAGAAGTTGCCCCAATGTCCTCCTCTTGCACACTTTTAAAACCTAATACACTGTAACCGCCTTTAGTTAACTCACCAACCATTGGCGCTGTTTGAAAGTCATCTATCATCTTTAGTACAGGCATAAGTTGAAAATTTGTTTTTGATATTAAGGCCAGTGTTGCAGACGTTGTACCATGTATAAAAGGATCAAATGGGGCAGCAGGTATTGTATCTTTAGTGTTTTTTAAATTTTTAAATTCATCGGGCACCAAGGCTTGAATTTCAGGATACTTTATAACATCTTGGACAACAGCTATGAATACATTGCCCGCGTGCTCGAATTGTAGTTTTTTGGCTGGAGTATGACTACTTGGATGGCTAAAAATGGGCTTATTATCCAGATCCAATACAGTACTATCAAAGAACATATCGTGTTGATCATAAATCATTTGATGCATTGATTTAATCAGTGCGATAACTTCATTGTGATGTACTTCTTGATCAAACCTCTCGATAGTATTTAGAGTGTTAAAGATATAGCTTGAATCAAAAGAGCCTATACAACGCATAAGATCTAGATTATCGCCTAAATTAACCAGTTTACGAATATAATCAAAGGCATTGCAATCCTGTTCGTCGATACCTAATTTGCATAATTCTTTTTTGTACACTGTAGGTTGGTCTTTCCAGTGTACTGCATTTGCAAATAATTGAGCTTGAGCATCCTCCAACCCTAAAGATTTTAAAATTTCTAATGTATTGGCTGCGCTTTCAGCTTCCCAAATATCTGCACCTTCACCTTTTCTAGCTGAGTCGTGGCATGTTGTTGTTATTAAAATAAGTAATAATGCTGTTTGTGTATCTGTTTTAAGATGGCTAGCTATTTTATCAAGGGCTGAATGTACATAGACTGGAGCTAATTTTTTCAGAAGCTGATTCATGACCAAAGACCATAAAGTAGCACGACTGGCGTGCATGCCACCATGTATTATTCGCTCAATATGACCATCCTTTAAGTTGCTTTTTTTACTGCCGTTCATGGGTTTTAAATAATATTTTTCAATTACTTCTTGTGCTTTTAAAGGAAAATTAGCTTCGGTTAAGGTAATCATAATTTCAATCGCCCGGATTAAAAAAAACGCATAGTAACACAAAAGAGGTCTGTTTGGGGATGAATTGCGCCACTTGTGCTACTAGCTGGGCAATAGAGTGAATGAAGTTATCTTTGAGTGTTCAGGAAAAATAAAGCGTCCACTTCCTTTATAACATGGATAATAAAGGGAATATGAATCACATTGCAATCCATATCAGCATCATACTCAGTTACCAGCAATGTTGACATGTCCCATTTTTCCTCAAAGAAGTATTATTTTTTTTGATGCTCATCAAAATTGGCAAAAGCCAGCTTCACTGCATCGAGACAATTGAGTACTTTGGGTTGACCAACGTATAGCGTTAAAAGTACCAGCATTTCCAGGATTTCTGCTTTAGTAACACCTAGCAACAAACAATTTTCAGTATGTAAAGCAACTTCAAATTGCACGGTATTGTCAGTAATGATAGACGCCAAAACCATTAATTCTTTTTCACGCATACTCAGTGATGGAGTTTTGTTTTGCCATATCTCATGTATTCCCTGACGAACAATTACATCGGCTAATTCAGGGGAAAAATCCTCAATTTGCTTCAGCAAATCCAAGCCTTTAGGAAGATAACGCTTTTTGACTAGATCAACGCCTGATTCATAATCTTTTTTAATATCATCACTTTTCAAAATAAGTATCCTTCTTATTATGCTAAAATTTAAATCTTCAATAACAATATAGTGCACAACACCCCAAAAGTCTTTAGCATGAACCTTATATTTTCCTGTGCAAACCAGCTGACGCCAATACTTTGGTGGCGATTTCTTCAATAGAATACTTGGTAGAATTAATGTACGGAATCCCTTCTTTTTTATACATCGCCTCTACTTCAGTAACTTCGAGTCGGCATTGCTCTGATGAAGCATATTTGCTATTGGGTCTGCGTTCTGAACGAATCTGCTGTAATCGGTGTGAATCAATAGTCAGTCCGAATAACTTATGTTTATAAGGCCTCAAAACTTCAGGCAAATGAAAGCCTATCAAATCATCTTCTGTAAATGGATAATTCGCTGCTAATATTCCATATTGTAAAGCCATATATAAACAACTTGGAGTCTTTCCGCATCGAGAAACTCCGATCAAAATGATATCCGCCTTATCATATCCCCGAGTTTTAATTCCGTCGTCATGCGACAATGCAAAATCAACAGCTTCAATTCTATGCGTGTAGGATTTATCGTTAGCTACACCATGCGTTCGACCAACGGTATAAGATGATTTTTCATTTAATTCGGCTTCCAGGGGATCAATAAAAGTACTGAACAAATCAAAGACGCAGGCATTGGCATTCTTAAACAATTGGCGAATTTCTGGATTGACTAATGTCATAAATACCAGTGGTTTAATGCCTTGTTCTTCAAAGGATTTATTAACACGCGCAATGACATGCTCCGCTTTGTGTAGTGAATCGATGTAGGGTATGGTTTGTTTTTCAAACTCAATATTTTCAAATTGAGTAATGAGACTGTTTCCTAGAGTTTCCGCGGTAATACCTGTTCCATCAGAAAGCATAAAAACCTGGCGTTTCATAAAAAATCCTTAAAATATAAATAAAGTAATGAATGTTAAACGAATTATGAAATATAAGCAGCAAGTGTACTTATTTGCCCTCATCTGCTATCTTAAAACAAGGTCTATTTAGATTGTAACACTACGGAAGGATATCATGGAGCAAGACAGATATTCCATAAATAACAAATTGTATATATTGGGAATTATTAGTTTGATCCTGGCTTTGGGATTGTTTTTCTTCAGCATGTACATCCTGCCTTATTTAATTTGGAATTTATATTATGACGTACCCGATCTGGTAAGTGATATGATCATGTTTTTTGAAAATAGGTATGATTACGGCGAAACCGTGAGTAAAATTGTTACCTGGATGATTTTCTTTATGCCCAGTTTGATTGCTGGCTATATTTCATACTATATATCCAATTACATTGATGATCAAATTTTGGGTCTTGCAAAAAAACCAGACCCTGAAGAAACATTAGAACATGAGAAAGAAGTTAAAGAGTCGCTGGGATTAGCTGCTAAAATTATTTTATTGATGGTATTAATTGTAGTTGTGGTATTTTTATTACAATTTATTATTCAAAGCACCGCATAATACTGACAGGAGTATCCATGTTTAATATCAAACGCTGGAAAATCAAACGACTGACCAAGAAAATTAAAGCCATGCAGAATAACCGGGTTAATAATCAACCTGGAGATGAAGTCATTAAACGAGAAATTTTGTGTTATTACGAGCTGGCCGGATTATTCAAAAAGCTGCAAGGTAATAAAAATGCACCTTATACTGAAATAATGATAATTGAATGCTATCGAAAAGCTGCTGAGCTCGATGACTCTGCCGCACATTACCAATTAGCCCAAATGTTTGTTGATGAAGCTAAATACAGACAAAATCTGCATGATGAGGGCGTATTTAATAGTCCTGCAAACCAGAAAAGAAGCCAGCAAATTTTTGAAGAAGCACATGCTCACTTACTGGCTGCTGAAAAATTAGGACATATCGGTGCTAAAAGATTAAGAGGGCTATGCCTGATTAATGGCTGGGGTCTTGATGTTGATAAGGATAAGGGTTTTGAGCTGATTGTTGAAAGCATTGAGCAAGAAGGAAGCTGGGATAAAATCCCACAGATTTTTGCCTCTATGGGATTAAATAAACCTGAATTTTTCTCTGCAATCATGCAGCGCAGAAAGGATGCACATTAAACTGAACATGATCGAGAGACTTACAACCAAAAATGCAAATACCAGGCAATGATTGATTGCCCCCAAAACATGGAAATGAGGCCAGCAATGCAGAGAAAAGGGCCAAAAGGTATGGTTGTATCTCTTGATTGTTTACTTGCACGTAAATAGATTATGCCAATAATTGCTCCGCTGATTGACGATAACAGGAGAATTAAGGGTAAATAGACCCAGCCGAACCAGGCGCCAAAGGCAGCGAACAATTTAAAATCACCATGCCCCATCCCGATTTTTCCTGTAACTAAATAGAATAACTGGATAAACAACCAAAGCCCTATATAGGCTCCAGCACAACTCAAAACAGCGACTGGAAGGCTGGCAAACAAGTTTTGTGTGTTGGCAATAAGACCAATCCAGAGAAACCCTAAGGTCAGACTGTCAGGCAACAATTGATGATCCAGGTCAATAAACATTAATGAAATTAAAGCCCATATCCCCAAGAGCGCAAAAATTAATTGTGCGGTAAATCCAAAATGCCAGGCTGCATATAAAGAAAGAAGCATCGTTAACAATTCTATAAAAGGATAACGCAGAGAAATTCGATGATTGCATGCAGAACAACGGCCTTTTAATAATAAATAGCTGAGAATAGGGATGTTTTGCCATGCTTTTACCTGCGTTTTGCACTCAGGGCAAAAAGAGCGGGGTAAAAATAAATTGAGAGTCTGGTGTTCCTTTTTATCGGGAATAGCTAACAACTCACAGCATTGCTCTCTCCATTCTGACTGCAACATGATTGGCAGGCGATAAATGATGACGTTAAGCAAGCTTCCAACAGCAAGAGAAATCATCATGATGATCACATACATCAAGGCGGGATGATAGTTTAATAATTCGTTTATCATGAATGGTTCAAGTCCTTATCCGGTTCTGATTTATTCTTGTGATTAGACTGCTGATCCCAGTTTAAAGATAGGCAGATACATAGCAACCACCAAACCGCCAACCAGAACACCTAATATTGACATAATTATAGGTTCTAATAAACTACTTAAAGCATCAACTGCGTTATCGACATCTTCTTCATAGAAGTCAGCCACTTTGCCAAGCATCTTTTCCAACGCTCCTGACTCTTCACCTATTGCAACCATCTGAATGACCATATTGGGAAAAAGATGAGTATTTTCCATGGCAACATTCATTTGTTGCCCAGTAGCTACTTCTTCTCGAATCTTGTCAGTAGCATTGGCGAAAATGATGTTTCCCGTTGCTCCAGCAACAGATTTTAATGCTTCAACCAGTGGCAACCCTGCAGCAAAAGTGATGGATAGTGTTCTGGAAAAGCGAGCTATGGCTGCCTTTTCAATAATGGGTCCAAGTACGGGTAATTTTAATACTAATCTATCCATGTTTTCTGCGAAATTGACGGAATGATTTTTTACATAAATCAATGCATAAACACCTGCGCCCAATGCTCCAAATATATAGTACCAATAGGCTTGCATAAATTTTGACATGGAAACGACCGCTGCAGTTAATGCCGGTAAATCAGCCCCAAACCCTTTAAATAAGGATTCAAATTGCGGAACGACAAAGATCAATAAACCAGCGGTAACGATTAAAGCAACAACCATGACGGCTATTGGATAAGTCAGTGCTTTTTTAATTTTCTTCTTGATGGTTTCAATCTTTTCTTTATAAGTGGCTACCTTATCCAGCATGACATCGAGGGAACCTGATTTTTCACCGGCATCAACAAGGTTACAAAATAATTCGTTAAAAAAAGCAGGGTGTTTCACTAAAGCTTCAGATAAGGTAAGGCCGGTTTCAACATCGTGCTTTATCGTTTCAATCAAATCTTTAAGCCGCTTGTTTGATTGACCTTTCGCCACTATATCAAAGGATTGTACCAGAGGGATTCCAGACTCTATCATGGTAGCTAACTGACGACTGAATACGGTAATATCGCCGGGTTTTATTTTTTTGTTTTTTCTATCGAATAGTGGTTTTCGCTTTTTTACTACTTTATTGGCGACAATACCTTGTTTTCTAAGGTCTGCTTTGGCTATAGCCATACTTCTGGCTTCAATATCACCAATCATTTTTTGACCTGATTTGTTTATCCCTTCATAATGAAAAGTTAAAACCGGATTTGCTTTTTTATCCATGAAATTAATCAACGGTTACCCGATTGACCTCCTCTATGGTGGTAATACCTTCCTTCACTTTTTCCAAACCGGACTCAAAAATGGTTAGCATTCCCTCTGATTGGGCGATTTTTAAGATTTCCAGGGAGTTTCCTCCGGACATAATGAGTTGGCCAATTGGTTTAGTCATGGGAAGTACTTCAAAGAGTCCAACACGCCCACGATATCCATTGGTGCATTGGTTACACCCCACTGATTTATATAATTTGATATCCAGTAAATCACTTTCTTTAAAACCTAATTCCAATAATCCCTGATTAGTGAAATCATCTCTGATTACTTTGCAATGATCGCATAATTTTCTGGCCAGACGTTGAGCGATAATAATAGTTACTGAACTGGCAATATTAAAAGTAGGTATGCCCATATTAACCAAACGATTTAAGGTTTCTGCAGCACTATTCGTATGAAGGGTTGATAATACCAAGTGTCCGGTTTGTGCCGCTTTAATTGCGATTTCAGCCGTTTCTAAATCCCTAATTTCTCCAACCATTATGATATCGGGATCCTGACGTAAAAAAGAGCGCAAAGCACCAGAGAAGGTTAAACCTGCTTTGGGATTTATATTGACCTGATTAATACCAGGGACTTTGATTTCAACGGGATCTTCTGCCGTTGATATATTGACTTCGCTGGTGTTGAGTATATTCAGAGCGGTATATAACGTGACTGTTTTACCACTTCCAGTAGGTCCAGTTACCAGAATCATACCCTGAGGACGTTCAATGGCTTTTACAAAGTGTGAACGTTGAATAGGGCTAAATCCAAGAGCTTCAATTCCTAACTTGGCTGATCCGGGATCTAATATCCTCATGACAACCTTTTCTCCACCCGAAGTAGGGCAGGTGCTTACCCTGAAATCAATCGAACGGGTTTTGGAGATTTTCATCTTAAAGCCACCATCTTGTGGAATTCGTCGCTCTGAAATGTCCAGACAGGACATTACTTTTATTCGTGCCGTGATCCGGGAAGCCAGACTGACCGGAGGTGTGGCTACTTCATGTAAAATACCGTCCTGTCTGTAACGGATGCGATATTCGCGCTCATACGGTTCAAAATGAATGTCTGAAGCTCCTTGTTTAATGGCATCCAGTAAAATTTTATTAACAAATTTAACAATTGGGGCATCATCAGTAACTGAGGCGGATACCTCACCTTCGTGATCTTCATCATCGGCACTGATTTCCAGACCTTCCAATTCATTGGAATCATCGACATAATCGGATAATCCCTGGCTTTCTTTTGCGGTTAATAATCGCTCAATTAACAAAGAGAGTTTGTCTGTTTCAACTACAATCGCATTAGTATTTAAGCCTGTATGAAACTGAATTTCTTTTAGAGAGGATTGTTTGCTAGGATCATCTGTTGCCAGATATAAATTACTACCTCTGGTAAATAAAGGGATCATTGAATGACGACGGATTAATTTTTCGTTAACCAGGTTGGCAGGTATGGCATCGAGATCAATACAATTCAAATCGATCATTGGCACGCCAAAATTTTGCGCTGCAGTCAAAGCAATTTGCTCCGCAGTCAATATATTATTTTTTACTAAGTATTGTATTAGAGAAATTTTTTCAGAAGCAGCAGATTTATAATACTCAATGGCCTTGGATTTTTCTAATAGCTTTTCGAGAACAAGAAGTTGTCCTATTCCCTGCAATCTTTGTTCGTCAGTCACTAGAACCATATTTTGTATTCAAAGTGTATATTATTTTTAACTATAGTTAAAAACTCATTTAATTTCACGAATTTTAGCTATTATTTGCCTTTAATCCTATAGTTAAGTGATGCGGGACAAAGAACAACCTCATCCCTATTGCTGAGAGAAACCGGTTGCTCAGGTGTTTGCTATATTCATTATTGGGTAACTCGTGCTGTAATTGGGATGGTGAAGTGGAGAGGGAGGGAATTCAATGAGTGATTCAATACAAATGGATTCACCTTATAATGGATTTCACTTTTAAAATTGAATTGAGAATGCATCGAGTTCGATTTAAATCATTCAAAATGAATTGTTTGATCAGGAATCTCGTTGTATTGTAGATTAATCAATTAATTATTATCAAAACAGGTACTATTTTGTTAATCGCACAGCAGTTACACCATTATCAAGCCTTGAATAAGTGGTTTCAAACGCCACTGGGCTTGTCTGTTGTGCATGAGTTTGCCAATCAATTAACTCCGCTCAATGACTGTTTAACAGGAGAGACCCTTTTACAATTGGGTAATTGTGGTGATAATCCCTGGATGGATTCGTTACGCTTTAACAGCAAATGGTTGGCTTCTCCATTCGATCTTCAGAAAAAATTCAGCCTTGAATGCTCCTTTAGCCAAATACCGTTAAATAGAAACAGCCTGGATTGCGTAATCGTACCTCTGGCCCTGGAACCTTTTGATAACAGTTACTCCCTGATAGATGAACTCGATCGTGTTTTAAAACCGATGGGCCTTATTGTATTCTTTAGCATAAACCCATGGAGTTTATGGGGAGCTGCGATGAAATTGGGGTTATTGCATTGTTATGATAACCGAAAAATAAAAATGCGTACTGCCTTTAATCTAAATCGAATTTTTTTACAAAGAGGCTATAGACAATGCTCTTTAAACAATTTTGGCTATATGCCTCCAGTTAATAATCAATCCATACTCAACAAATTGACCTTTGTTGATGAGGTAGGTAAGATGATTTGGCCGTTCCCATCAGGCTTTTATTGCTATATAGCTCAAAAATATGAATACATTAGCCCTTCATTATTAGTTCAACCGCTGGAACAAATCAGTGTCAAAGAGTATAAATCCCCATTACAGCCGGCAACGAATTAATTATTAATGTATAATTATTTGAACAATACACTCATCTTTCTGTATACTTCAATTTGCTTTAAGTAAAGGTTACATTCATGACGAAAAAAACATTGTTTAAAATCACTTTCGCTAATCAAGAAGCAATTTATGAAATATACGCCCGTTCTATTAAAGAAAGCGAAATGTTTGGCTTTCTTGAAGTAGAAGAGTTGGTATTTGGTGAACAAACTGCTTTGGTCGTAGATCCTTCCGAAGAAAAACTAAAAATGGAATTTAATGGAGTCAAGCGTACATTTATCCCCATGCATTCAATCTTTCGAATTGATGAAGTAACGAAACAAGGTACCGCTAAAGTCAAGGACAATCTGGGTTATGGCAATAAAGTCAGTCCATTTCCAGGAACAGGTAAAATAAAAGATTAATTTATTTTTAAGTGACACCAGTCATGTTCTATAACAATTCAGTATCAATATCGAAGGAAACTAAATGACCATCCCTAGTAAAATAAAGGCAGTTTATGAAAAGTCAACCTGTTTATTTACTACCAATGAAGTAGAAGCCGCACTGGATAGAATGGCTATTAAAATTCATGAAAAACTACAGGATCAAAATCCAGTCATATTATGTGTCATGATTGGTGGCTTAGTCCCCTTAGGCAACTTGCTGCACCGTCTGGACTTTCCATTAGAAGTGGATTATGTGCATGCTACCCGCTACCGGGGAGAGATCACTGGCGGTGAAATTCATTGGAAGGTCAAACCTTCTGTTAATTTGGAAGGTCGAACGGTATTAATAGTCGATGACATACTGGATGGCGGAGTAACGTTAGCTGCTATTATTGATGAAATTAAAGCGATGGGAGCAAAACAAGTATATAGTGCTGTCCTGGTCGATAAATATCGCAAAAGGGTGCCTAATGGTCTCCAAAAAGCTGATTTTGTGGGTCTCGAGGTAGAAGATCATTATATCTTCGGGTACGGTATGGATTATCATGAATACCTCCGTAATGCCCCTGGAATTTTTGTTGTACATCCTGATCACGAATAAATTCAGTTGTCATTGTTCTGCATATCTGCGGATTTTTTTCCGTCTTGAATCTGTTAATGATCTCCATAGAATTGTGGAGATCGCTCTAATTGTTCGAGATGAGGTTTCCAAGACTTTATTGGTAATTGATTGATTTAAAAAAATTTGTATTGTTCTAATCATCCAATATATCATACAAACAGGCGTGAAGATGACGCAGGAGAGTGGTGTTGAGTCTCGTCATCACTTACTCGAAGTCCATAATCCGTCCTTTTAGCTTTATCATAAACACCCCATAATAATATTCCATTACTGTCAGCAAAAAATTTCTTCATTGGATGTCTAATTTCCTCCATTTTGATACGAGGTAATTGTGTGGCAAATTGTTCCTCAAAACAGCTTTGCAGAAGAATCAAGCGTTCATAGTTCCATGCGTTGTTTTCATTGGGTAAATTCTGCAGAAACTTGTTCATTCGGTTGCAATAACCAATAACCATCGCTTTTTGTAAACTGGGGTATTGACTGGTATTTCTTAGCCAGCTTGCAATAAAATGGGGGCCTCCAAAATTACATTCGTAATGATCTACTAGCGTAGTCCATAGATTGTTTTTAATAACATAGCTCAGAAAATCATGTACGTTTTTCCCCTCTGGTAACCGAATAGTACCTTGTTGAATAAAAAAGGATATGGCAGCCCACTGCAATCGATGACCATTCTCTCCATGCAAAATACCTGGTAAATATTTTGAACATTCCTTGAAAAGATAGCCGGATAAAAGCAAATTATTAGCATACTCAGAATCCACAAATCCATGAAACCGTGGTACAACATCACCTGTAGATTCCCGCTCCAGGTTAAATCCATTTTCCCGCTCCAGCTCCAATAGAGTCAGATGCAATGCCTGATTGAGTTTTCTTTGTTCGGTGCTTAGCGATAAATACCAATCCATAGTAGTTTGTCCCGGATAACTTATCTCAAAAAAATGGATGTTATTGTGCTTAAGCTCATTAGGTATATCGGGAACATGTTTTATTTTCGGTTCAATTTTACCTTCCAGAAAGACCCAAAATGGTTCCATTATTTCAGGTGAGCGAAATAAAGTAACAATATCCGTCCAAGTATTCTGAAACTCACCGAGTTTATCAATTCTAAAGCTCAGTTCTCCTTGAGAAATGGATATACCCGGTATAGACATCAGGCCTTGGTTCAGATATTGGGTATTATAGTAACGATAGACTGGTCCCAGATCTTTTGACAGCTGCAACAAAACATCAAAAAATGTATAGTGTTCAAATCGCAAAGCAAGTAAACCGGCTAGCTTGATAAATTTTGCCATAGACAGTGCATTAAGTTGTTCACGGTCCCAACGCCCATAACTTTTCTGAGCATATTTATGTATTATTTGGTATGTTTTTATTTTTTTGAGATTGAGAGAAAAGTCTTCTATCAATAATTCCTTAGCCATGCCGGTAGCTATTTTAGAGGCACAAGATTGGATGCAAATATCATCGAATTTGTCCGTGTATATATCCAAAAGATAATCGCATTCTTTACGTGCCTGAGTTACCGATTGATCAAAAAAACGAGAAAAAGTAAATCTTTTGAAATTTTCACTGTACAATGGAACTCCACCAATTCGCATGAGCACATACAGATATTCCAAAACCAAAAAATTACCATTAGCCACCATATCAAACCAGACTTCCTTGGGTTTCTTTGCCATTATAAATGAAGGCTTGCTACCGGGAAAAATGTAGGTATTAATATAATGTTTGATTAGTGCCGCATGGAAATAGTCAAGGACCTCAACTCTGCTGTCGGTATTGATAAGAAAATCAAGATGGTTTGAAAAACATTCAAAATTATGGTGTTCTTCCTGGCTCACCATACCACGATTAAATCTATAGCCAACACCATGGATTTGATTACGACATTCTTGATGATTATTTCCGACATAGCTAATACATAATCCTTGGTTTAACAGTACAAACAGTTTCATCACTCCATAATGAGAGCTAAATAAGTATGTAATGACTCTGCCATGATAGTGTTCATCCTCTCTTGCACAATGGGCATAATGGTCAAAAAAATCGTTTGTAGCACTCTCCGGGCATGCAAAATGCCCCGGCTTGGACAGCACCATAGTCTTTGTCATTAGATATAAACGAAAAATACAATCCTCATCCGTGCTGCGCTCCAAATCATTAATACCGTTCCAACGCTGTTCATCACATTTATTTGAAAAAGTTTCTATCGCAAAACAAGAGGGGATTTCTGCTTTATAATAGTTCTCTGCTTTAGCCAGTTCACGCACAGCAGGCAAGCACAGCAGGCATTTTGCAAGGCTGATTTTTCTCTCACTTAGAGCCAACCGTAACAAGCCATTAGGCTGTCTATAACAACTGTCGCCTTCGTCGGGAATCCAATCCCTATGCATGTGTTCTGCAAGAGATTGGATATGCAAAAGCTTTCGCAGATATTCATGTGCTGTAAAAGTGTCCTGCCGAATAAAACGACGTGCAAAAAGCATGGCTAAACTAATTTCCTGTAAGGAAAAACACGCATCAGTATTTGATGAGGCAGGTATTTCCTCAGCATAGCGCCACTTATCCAGTTGAAACTGGATGAATTGGTCCACTTTGATTTGTAGATCTGTTTGTCGGATCTTATCGACTTTAGAAAATATACGAGGATATGCAAGAAAATAGTTAATAACAGTCTGATGTCCTGAAAATAGTGCTCTGACTAAAACATCCAAATCACCAGCTAAAATCATATCCTCAGGCGAGTATTGCTCAAAAAATGACTCGAAATAATGTGTAATTTGCAGTTGGTTGGGGTTCATTAGCCCTAATGAATATAATTTGAATTCTTGCATTGAAATGGTTTTTTTTATCGTTTCAGGCTCCATGTGCCTTGCAAATAACTTCAGTATCTCAAAACAACCTTGAGATGTTGCTACCCGCCACAAGCTCAAACGAGTGTCAGAGTTCATCAGCTTTGTGATCAGCGAAGGAATTAATTCCTCAAAAATCTCAAAGACGCAAACATCATCAGAACTTAGTATTCTGCCTGACAGAATATTTAATATATAAGTGTCAATACGTAGTTTTTCCCTATTATCCAAAGACATATTTTCTATAAAGCATTTAAGCAAGCTGGTTCGGCCCGAGATCACAATGGCGTGGAGCGCAATAATATCAAGTACTTTCATATTGTTTTTTATTGCATCGAGCAAAACCTGATCTGTTTCCTTCCAGTGTCCAAAGAGAACGCATAGAATAGAACAGTATTGCCGCTCTCGTAGTAGTAGCCTTTGGGATGATTCTTCCAGGGGTTTTTTCAAGCGAAACAATTCTTCCTTACTAATTTGGCAATTAAAAAAATCGGGGCTGGAGAAAATAGACCATGGAATATTTTTAATTAATGGGTGAGAAGAATGCTCTTCTGGCGTGTTCAGTTTTAACATGGGATAATTCGCTTAGCGGTTTAGGGTCTGTTGACAATTCAAGTTTCGACGTCCCGCGACTTGTTCGCGGGATCCAATTCACTCTTTATAGGCGCAATATATTGTTGTTTTGCGCAAGATCTGTCGATTCCGCGAACAAGTCGCGGAAAGTAGGCTTTAACATAATGAAATGTCAACAGCCCCTAGTAATAAACAGCAAAGATTAGTATAAAAAATCAATTCATTTAACCGTATAAAATACGGTTAAATGACACATAAATTGCCATGACAATACAAAAAACACAGACAGTAATCACCTCCACCTCATCCCGAACCCGAGCGTAGCGTTGAATCCTTTATATATGTTCAAAATCCAGTCCAGGTCTAAAGTATGGATTCCGCGGTCAAAGCCGCGGAAATTCGAAGCATGGCATTTGCTCACACCGAACCGAACAAAAAACACAGACGGTAATCACCTCCACCTCATCCCGAACCCGAGCGTAGCGTTGAATCCTTTATATATGTTCAAAATCCAGTCCAGGTCTAAAGTATGGATTCCGCGGTCAAAGCCGCGGAAATTCGAAGCATG
>NZ_RZGU01000025.1:0-57966 GCF_003990085.1 Legionella sp. km535
AAATTCTTCAAAGCGCCCACACAGTTTGTCTTCTCAATTCTTAATGAACCTGCCCCGAAGGCGTGCTGCGTATTCTACTGATTTCAGCTCCAGTGTCAAACACTTTTTGCATTTTTTTTAATTGTTTTTTCAATATTAAATTACTCTTCACCATATCGATTTACGAGTGTTCATGTTGACCTAATTTTCAGCTTGATATATCCTTTCTCTACTTTAATCCTATGGAGATCTTAGATGATTCGCGCTGTCGTATTATTAATAATGACAATTTGGGTTAGTTCTGTTTTCGCCTATCCAAATGTACATCACCATAACAGTTCCTCGTTAACCACCGCGTTACGAACCGGAATTGATACCAATGGCAATGTACTCTATTTATGTCAAGCAAAACTATTCGGTAGTATTCAACCCGGTAAGACCTGGGCTGGCTATGGACGGTGTAATGTACCTTATGGAGGTAAAGAATATATAGTTGATCAATTCACTATCCCCAATCAACGTTCCTTTGGTCAATTTAATTGGGAACGCGACCAACGCGGAGCTCTTCAAATTGGTAAAGACACCAATGGAAATCCATTATTTGTTTGTCAGGTAAATTTTAATGGCAGCATACAACCTGGAAAAACATGGCCAGGCTACAATCATTGCAATATATCCTATGCCGGGCGTGAAGTGATCACTGATAATTTTAGGGTTTTAAGCAGGCCACAAGAACTAATTGTAGGATCGAGGATTCCAGGAAGACAATCAAATAATATACACCTACATTATTGATGTGTTCGTAATTAGGGGCTGTTGACATTTCATTATGTGCAAGCCTCCTTTCCGCGGCTTGTTCCGGGATTCGATAGATCTTGTGCAAAACAAGAATATATTGCGCCTATAAAGAGTGAATTGGATCGCCGAACATGTCGCGGGGCGTCGAAACTTGAATTGTTAACAGCCCCTATTTTCTTTCGTAAACAAGAAAGGTCATATCGTATTGATTCTTTTCATCACGCTCTCGAAATCCTGATTTTCGACAGCCCCATACTTCTTCATTAATTTCTGGAAAAAAGACATCGGCCGCAAATGAGTGGTGAATTCTTGTGAGGTATATTCTATCCGCAATATCTATAGCTAGAGAAAATAAATTTGCTCCGCCTATAATCATGACTTCATTTTCTTCAGCTGTAGAACTTATTGCTCTCGCCAATGAATCGAGAACAGTAACTCCATCGATCGAAATCAGAGAATGACTTAATACGATATTTTTTCTTCCAGGTAATGGCCTTCCAATCGACTCAAATGTTTTTCGACCCATAATGATTGGTTTGCCCATAGTAGTTTGTTTAAAATATTGTAGATCCGCAGGTAAATGGCACAGCAATTGGTTGTTACATCCTAAACCACCTCGCTCATCTACAGCCGCGATCAAACTGATAATGCTCATAAACAACTCCTTCTGTGTGCCATTTCCGCGGCCATTTTTACTGCAGCGAGTAAACTACCATGATCAGCGCTATTTTTTCCGGCTAACTCCAGTGCAGTACCGTGATCTACGGATGTTCGTATAATTGGTAATCCAAGTGTGACATTTACTGAATGATTAAAACCCGCAAATTTTAACACCGGTAATCCCTGATCGTGATACATAGCTACATATGCATCACAACTCTCCTCATTGTTTGCGGTAAACATCGTATCTGCAGGCAGTGGTCCTTGCACATCAATACCCTTTTTTCTTAATGATATTAATGCAGGATTTATAACCTCAATTTCCTCACGCCCTAAATATCCCGATTCGCCCGCATGAGGATTTAATCCGGCTACTTTTATTTTCGGATTCAAAATACCAAAATCGTGAATTAATGCATGATTAAGTGTGCTGATTACCTTAATTATTAAGGTCGAGTTTATTGCGTCAGGAACTTGGCGTAATGGAAGATGGGTAGTTACTAGCGCAACTCTCATCTGTTCACAAGCCAACATCATTACTACTTGCTCCACACCAAAAAATTGTGCGAAAAATTCTGTATGCCCTGTAAAGGAAATTCCACCAGCATTAATATTGGCCTTATGAACTGGTGCTGTGACAAGGGCTGAAAACTCGCCCCTGCTGCAAAGAGAGGCCCCTAGATTTAAGAGTTCTATAACATAAGATGCATTTTCAGGATTTAGCTGACCCGGAACGACTAATTCAGGACAGTGTACAGAAAGAACTGTGAGACAACCCGGTTCAGTTTTTACATCCTCTCCGGGCATATATTCATAAAAATCAATTGTCCTGGATAGTTCCGCTGCTCTTACTTTCAGAACATCCAAATCACCTAAGATGACTACCGGTATATTATAGCCTGCAAGTGCCAAACATAAATCAGGGCCAATTCCTGCAGGCTCACCACTGCTAACTAGCAGTGGCTTCATGCCAAGTCCTTATCTATTATATTAACGTATGCTTCAGTTCGCAGATGTTGTTGCCAATTTTGAACTGCTTCAGCAAATTTACGTTGTTGTAAAAACTGTCTGACCTGTTGACGCTTAAATGATTCTGAATCATCTTTTTGCTTACGCGCTATCACTTCAATCAAGTGCCAACCGTATTGAGTTTTCACTGGCTGGCTAACTTTATGTAAAGGCAGACTATTCATTGTTTTCTCAAATTCTGGAACTAATTCACCTGGGTTGACCCAGCCTAAATCACCTCCTTTCACTGCACTTGCGGCATCCAAAGAGTACTGTTTTGCCATCAGAGCAAAGTCTTTTCCGGATTTCAGTTGTTGGTATATGTTTTTCACTTGTTTCAATGAATCAGAAGGCAACATGCTGGCATCAGGCTTTAATAATATGTGGCGTACGTGAGTCTGAGTCACCACATGATGCTGGTTATCTCCTCCCTTGGCCACCAATTTAATTAGTTGAAAGCCATTTCCGGTGCGTAAAGGTCCGACTACCTGGCCTACATTCATTTTAACCACTTCTTTAGCAAAAATTTCAGGCAATTCAGCTAAATGGCGCTCCCCAAGATCGCCGCCCTCTAAAGCCAGTTCGCCACTGGATTCTTCTATTGCCAATCGACTAAAATCCTCGCCTTTTTTAATTTTTGCCAACAATTTTTCCGCATTAGCCCGAGCACTTTTTATCTCTTCCGTTGTAGGTTCCTCGTTCAAAGGGATGACGATATTTTGTAAATGATAGGTAACTGCTGAATTATCCACTGTATTCGCTGTTTTCAAATACTGCTCAACTTGCTCGTTGGTTACTTGAACCTCTTTACCTACAGCTTTCTGTTGCAAGCGGCTCAACAACATTTCTTTGCGAATATTTTGCCGGTATTCCTGCCAGGTGATTCCCTGTTTGGTAATCTCTTCACGTAACTGGGATAAGGTTAAATTGTTCATCGTAGCTACTCGCTCAATCGCTTCATTGAGTTCTGTACTGTCCACTGTAAGTCCATGTTGCTTTGCCAATTGCATTTGCAAATCAACATCTATCAAATGCTGTAATACCTGCTTACGTAAGACGGATTCTTTAGGCATTTGCATTTTTTGAGCAATAATCTGTTTTTTTGATAATTCAACTTGTGCATCCAGCTCACTGGAAGTAATGACTCCGTTATTTACAATAGCAACAACTTTATCTAACAACTGCTTACCTTCAGCACTATTTAACCCTGAAAGTAATACACACACCAATGCCAACCTTTTAAACATGCCTTAATCCTCATTTACTCTTTGTCGCGCAATTTAGGGTATTCTTAAGCAAAATACAAGCAACTTTGGTTAATTTCTAATCTAATTAGCGGCGAAATGGATCGTTATAACCTGGTATATAGGTACTCAGTATATTATAAGGATCACTGTTTGCCACTGATCCTAAGCCTTTTAATAATAATTGCAAATAGACATTATTATTATATTGAGGTTCAAAATCATTATTCAGATTTTTAAATGTTCGTCCTCCCATTAATCTAAGTGCCCAACAGCAGCTATCATATTGAACACCAAACAAAGACATCATGCTGTAATTTTTACTAATATTCTGGCTGTAAGCCCCAATACTGCTCCACTTTTCATTTAATGGCCATGAAAAAGCAATAATTCCCTGATTTAATGCATTATTGGCCGTTCCATTGTTTCTAACTGCTGTTACATCGCCATTAACCAAATAACTGTAACCACCACTTATAATGGCATTCGGGATGGGCTGGTAATGCAAATTTAAATCTGCATTATTTGTAGCCCGAGTAGCTGGATCCCATATGTAATCACCCGTTATTGCCCAAGATGGGTTAATGCGATATACCGCCCTTGATGCAATTGGTGATGTGCCAAAAGTTGAAGATAGATTACCAAACGAATTGGGATCATCAACGCAATATCCAGTAGGGCTTTGGCATAATTGAACCTTTCTATCGGAAAAATACTTAATTTGTCCAATAGTAAAATTAGCTCGTTCAACTCCTGTCTCTTCAGATAACCAACGAGAAGTGATCGCATATGCCAATTGATTTGCATCTCCTATCCGATCAAAACCTGAAAACCGGTTCGTTCTAAATAGTTGATCTGTATTAAATATCATAATTCCAGAATCATAAACAGGAATGGGAGTCTGATTTTGATATGGAACACGCAAATAATAGAGTCTTGGCTCTAAAGTTTGAGTATATGATTCCCCCTTTAGCGATAAATCGCGCTCAAAAAATAACCCGCTATCCACACTAAATCGTGGAATAGTGCGATTAAAGTCCTGATGATATGAGCCCAAAATAGTGCTGTTTTGCACACTGTAATAGTTTTCTACAAGCTGAGCGGAGGGAGTCACATAACCCCATGGTTTCACAATTGGGATTGATACTATAGGATTGAAATGAAATCGAGGGCCTTGAGGCATTCTTAATGGAGCTAAATCCCATCGATCAACAGGCCAATGGAACTGATCGTATTGGCCAAGAATACTGACATTCGCATTAAACGGCAAATCATAGTAATAACCGTTGGCCATTAGCTGAGGCAAGCGTTCATAAACCGGCGAAAGACGTATTTCATTTACCGGTTGTAATGTTTGATAACTTTGCCCCATTCCTTTGAAGGTCCAATTTTCTGTAGAATAAATTAAATCCGCCTGACGTAATAATTGCCGTTGGGTAATCATTACCAGATTAGAACTGAAATCCTGAAAATAATAATCATCAGAAACTTGCTCCAGATTAATATTCATTTGTAAATCTGGAGTAAAATAGGTTCTATCCAAAATACCCAAAGACCAGCGGTTTGTTGAATTACCAAAAAGTCTGGGGTATTGAACTTCGTTATTCCTCAAAAAAGTACCAAAGGCTCTATCATCAGGAAGAAAAGTGCCCTCTATTGTTCCAGAACTCATCCCGCTTAAATAACGAAACTGCCCGCCCATCATGACACCACGTTCAGAATACAGATGCGGCTCAATAGTCATGTCATAGTTTGGAGCCATGTTCCAGTAATAGGGTAAACCGAGATCAAAACCACCCACATTGGAATATCCTACCAAAGGCATCAAAAAACCTGATTTTCGTTCTTTGCTGGTAGGAAAACTTAAATACGGTGTATAAAAGACGGGCAGGTCATGTATCCGAAGTACCGCATTACGTGCAACACCTTTTGCCTTCGCATTATCTAAAGTTAAGCTATCCGCCTCTATGTTCCATGCATTATTCTGAGGCGCACAGGTGGTATAAGTTGCTTTGCGCAAGAAGTAGTCTTTATTAGCAAATCGCCTGATTAAACTGGCGCGCCCCCATGCTGGGAGAACAGCACTGTTGCGATTGGTGTTAAACCGATACAACACATCTTCCGTCATACCGGATTGATCCTGTGGGTTAATGACGGCTTTGCGCGCAATCATCAATCTGTCAGGCTCCAAATAACGGACATCACCCAAAAACTCAATTTTCGTAACCTGATTAGTCTTGGGGTCCCTATATACATAAGCAGTTTGCGCATTGACAACACGCTGATCTTGTTGCACTTCAACATTGCCAGATAGTGTGGAGCGTTTATCACGATAGAAAGAAACTCTATCGGCTAAAATGCGCACTTCGTCAACACTGGCCAAAGGTGTAACTGTTGTTGGTTTATAGGATCCCAAACAGATTGGCGAACTTTGATCTGCTTGCCAGCCCAGGCACTGGGCAAATTTTGCTCTTATAGCATCCGTTAAATCAACATCGCGAGCTATAACACAGGCTTGAATCGGTTCGGATATAAGAGACGCAGAATGAGCAATTCCATGATGTATTAAGAGCGTCAACAGAATTCCGGTCAGGCCAGTACCAATCAAAAACCATTTAGCCGACTTGAAGAAGTCAGTCACCATTTCATGGGAACATTTTAAAAAACAATAGGATCTGTCTCGCAGTAAGACGATTCGTGAAAAAAAATTAAGAAGCTTCTTATAAAACCTGATGTTCACAACAAACAAAATGCCTTATGATGCTTACAATTATCCTCATTTACGACGAGTATATAAATTGTTAGCCAGTAATAAAGTTGGAAAGTATAACATGCATGAACGAGAAAACGCACTGAAAGTATGGCTGGATCATGTTATTCCTCAGAAAGAGTTGAGTCTGGTCTCGCTGGCAGGAGACGCCAGTTTTAGGAGATATTATCGTATTCAATACAATGGTTTATCACGGATAGTAATGGATGCGCCTCCCGATAGAGAAGATCTTGAACCCTTCATCCACTTTGCGACAACAATTGCCAATGCCGATGTCAACACGCCAGAAATTCTTGCTGTCAACAGCAAGCAGGGATTTTTATTGCTGAGTGATTTCGGGGATCAGCTTCTTTTAGGAAAACTTGAAGAACATACTGCCGATACTTACTATCAAGAAGCGCTTAAAACGCTACTAAAATTACAGACTTGCTCTATTAATGATCCCAAGCTGCCGGCCTTTGATAAGCAATTTATGCTCAAAGAGATGGCACTCTGCCCTGAATGGTTTCTCAAAGGATATCTCAAGCTCGATTTGCTAGAGCATGAATCGCTCCTGATGCAACATATTATGGAATGGGTTGCTGCTGAAGTAGAAAAACAGCCTTTAACTTTTATCCACCGGGATTACCATTCACGCAATCTGATGCTAATTGATGGTATACATCAAGTTAATTTTGGCGTAATTGATTTCCAGGATGCCATGAGTGGCCCTCTAACCTATGATTTGGTATCTCTTCTTAAAGATTGTTATATCGCATGGCCAAGAGAGAGAGTTCTACAATGGGTTCGTTTTTTTTATGAACAGAATCACTGTGCCCGCAATACCTATAGTTTTCCAGAATTTATCCGTGCCTTTGACCTCTGTGGTCTGCAGAGGCATTTAAAAGTGTTAGGTGTTTTTTGTCGATTGCATTTACGGGATAATAAATCCGGTTATCTGAATGATTTACCTCTCACCTTAAACTATGTTCTTGAATGTTGTGAGATTTATGAGGAACTTCATCCTCTTTATCATTTTCTGCAAAAGCGAGTATTTTTACCATGAAAGTTGCAATGATTCTGGCTGCCGGGAGGGGAGAACGCTTAAAACCGCTTACTGATGTTCAACCCAAAGCACTGTGCATGGTAAAAAATCGGCCGCTAATCGAACACCACGTTATCAACCTTGCGAATGCAGGCTTTGACAAATTGGTAATAAACCATGCCTATCTAGGAGGGAAAATCCGGCAATATCTCGGTAATGGAGAACGTTATGGCGTAACTATCTGTTACTCTCCCGAACCACCCGGTGGACTTGAGACTGGTGGAGGGATTGTAAAAGCGTTACCTTTATTGGGAAATAAACCATTTATAACTGTCAATGCGGATATATTTACCGATTTCAATTTTGCACAGCTAAATCTTGAATTAGAACAACCGATTCATCTTATTTTGACTAACAATAATCCATTACTTAATCATCATGGGGATTTTAGCCTGGTGAATCAAAATCAGCTGAGTAATGATAATGCACAATATACTTTTGCTGGCATCGCCATTTATCATCCAATCGTATTTGCTCAATGCAAACAAGGCCGATATTCCGTAACTCCATTAATTCGACAATTTGTGTCACAAAATAAGGTAACTGGGAGCCTACATCAAGGAACATGGTTTGATATAGGCTCTTTAGAGAGGATCAGAGCGGCTAATAACAACTAACCACCTGCTGACATACCACCAGTAGGTGTTACTTCTGGCTCAATCTCGATACCTTCTTCTTTGCCAGCTACAGGTTCTTTTCGTACTTCAGGTGCTTTTTCAACTGCTTTCGCTTTTTCAGCGACTACTTGCTGTTCTGGGTATTCATGTAACTGTACAGCGACCGCAATGCCTTTATCTTCCATGAAGGACTCAAATCCTGTATCCGAATTGGTGATTTTTTCTATTAAATTCTTTGAATCGCCAGTCATCGGTTGTCCATTTGCAGCAGTGATTACCTCTCCGTTGTTATCCGCTTGGTATATTTTGCTTCCCTTGCTTACGTTATTTTGTCGAGAAAACCAGGCATTTAATATAGTATCCAATGACTTAACTTGCGTGTTCGAAAGTGAGCTACCATCAGTAGCACTATATCCTCGCAACAATTCGCCAAATTTGCCAAAAGCGATATCCAAATTTATTTTACCTTTTAGGCCTTCCAATTTTTTAGCTGCGGCATTTGCCAGATTTTCTTGCATATTTTGAAAATCAGATAAAAAGTTCTGATCACCGAACCAATGCTGCTTACTGGGTGTTAATTTGTGGTGGACAAATGCTGCAAATTCATCCACCTTCTCCATAATGTCTTTACATTCTTCCAGCATATTGTTATCGGTGAGCAGCTGTCTGAATTGTTGAGCAAAGTACGCCGCTCCGTTGATCGAATTTCCCGTTAGTTTCATTAACTGTAACAGTATATCTTTCGGGGGCAGTGGTTTTTTGGCCATGTTATTAGTCTCTCTAAAACTATTGGAGTATTGTTTCAGTAATAATCACCAAGACATCGCAAATCATAATCTCCAGGGGCTGTTCACAACTGACTCTATTATTTCTCTTTGTTATTATGATCTATTATAGCAAAACCATTTACGTATAATTTAGCGTGAAACGCAACACCTTCAAATACAAAAAAGAAGATAAATCGTGTAGGTTTATTATAACAAACCAGTGCCGTTATTTCGGCAGCTGGTTGTTCAATTGATGTTAATAAAATGTAAATTTTACATAAACGGAGTTTTTATCGTATCGATAACGGAATTAAATGTTTTCTTTTTCATCGAATCAAATGTGAATTCATCAACCAGAATTGCTTCCCAGCGAGCATCTTCAACTGCAAGGAGTTCATTCATTTCTTGTTGATTCAACTCACCTTTTTCAACTTTTTCCTGCAATTTATCCTTTAGTTTACCGAATTTGAACCGTTTTAAATCATTGACCTTTGCAGTCAGTCCTTCTGTTTGAATAATCAACTGAAGAGCATGTTCCATTCGATCAACGGGTTGTTTTGGATCGCCACTTAAAAAGATGATTTTTTTCAATCGATCACGGTAGTTATTATTACCGGTCATTAATTTTGCTAATTTTTGATCCAGTTTATCACTAGGGTATTGCATGGTTTGTCCAAAAGGAAAAGCAAGCAAACGGGCAACAAAACCTAATAACCTGGAAGGAAAATTATGACAAAGCGAGATCATGGATTTTTGTGCATGATAAAAGCAGTAACTAACAGCCCATTTTGCATGCAATTGTTCATCAGGATGATCTTGATTCATCTGCACATTGCGTAAGACCGCCATGGCCATATAGAGGTACGACATGCCATCAGCAAGACGAGCAGAAACACGCTCTCTTCGCTTTAAATCGCCCCCTAGATAGATTAAAGATAAATCGGCAAGCCAGGCATAAGCATGACTTAAACGAGCCAGGCGCTTGTATTCCCTTTTCATCGAATTATCTGGCACCGAAATGAATATCCCGCCAGTCCATGCAGAACACACTGTTTTTGCCAGATTTTGCATGAAATAGTGAATATGCTTCCAGATTATTTCACTGAAGGCCTCTTTATTCTCTCCTGCAACGGCATAAAACTCATCTCGAATGTAAGGATGACAGGCCATGGATCCCTGACCAAAAATCAGTAGATTTCGTGACATCACATTGGCCCCTTCAACTGTTATCGAGATAGGAACACCTTGATAAAAGGTAGTTAAATAGTTTCGAGGACCAACGACAACTGCTCGACCTGCATGTACATCCATAGCCGAATTCACTACGATTCGGGCTAATTCTGTATTGAAATATTTGGTAATAGCAGAAGCTACTGAAGGCTTTTTATGCTCATTCACCGCAGCAACGGTCAATAAGCGTGTTGAATTAATTAAATAATTTAAGCCTGCAATTTCAGCCAGCTTTTCTGCAACACCTTCAAACTGCCCTATTTCGACATTAAATTGGCGGCGAATTCGTGCAAAAGCTCCAGAAGTTAAATAAGAAACAGAAGATGATCCGGCGCCTAAGGCTGGTAACGAAATGGAACGACCTATAGACAAACATTCAACCAGCATTTGCCAACCAGCACCCGCTTTTTTCTGACCGCCAATAATGGAGGTAATCGGCACAAATATGTCTTTACCGCGGATAGTGCCGTTCATAAAAGGCTGATCTGCAGGTAAATGTCGGTTACCAATTTCAAGATGTTCAGTTTCTCTTGGAATCAATATACAGGTAATTCCTTCCTCACCCTCGCCTTGTAACAAACCATCAGGGTCTTTCAAATTGACTGCCAAGCCAATTAAAGTAGCCACAGGAGCCAATGTGATCCAACGCTTATCTAAAGTAATGCTAAGACCCAGAACGGATTTACCCTCAATTTTCTTTTTGACTACAATGGCGTAGGATTGAATGGAAGTAGCATCACTGCCAGCACCAGGTTCAGTCAAAGCAAAACAGGGAATATCTATTCCTTTGGCAAGGCGGGGTAAATAATATGCTTTCTGATCTTCGGTACCGTAGTAGTTGAGTAATTCACCTGGGCCTAAAGAGTTAGGAACCATGACTGTTACAGCAGCTACTCCTGAGCGAGTCGCAAGTTTCAATACGACATCGGAGTGTGCTCGTGCGGAAAAGCCCTTGCCCCCAAACTCTTTAGGTATCACTAATCCGAAAAAGCCTTTTTCTTTGATATAATTCCACACTTTGGCAGGTAAATCACGCTCCTGGCTGATTTCCCATTCATCGAGCATACTGCATAAAATTTGGGTCTCATTATCTAAAAATGCTTGTTCTTCTTCTGTGAGCTCGGTGGACACTTTGGATAATCTGTCCCAGTCAGGTGTTCCGGTAAAGATATCCTGCTCCAGCCAGGTATCTCCAGCATTGAGAGCTTCTTCTTCTGTTTTTGACAATTTAGGAACCGATTTTCCGGCTGTTTTATATAAAAAATCTGCAATATAAGCTCGAACAGGCTCAACCTGAACAACTATTATGGCCAACAGAATAATAGCCCAAAGCATTATCCCAATTACCCATGGAAAACCCAATCCAAAAGTCGCCAGAATCAAATATGCGGCACTGCCAATCTCCCATATCAGTGGATTCATGGCTCTATACAGTACTACCAGAGTAAATACCAGATAAACTAAAAAAAATAATATTGCCATAAATATACCTTCCTTTGCTTTCTTATTATTGCAGGATAGATTACAAGTATATACCCTTTACGCTTCATTTTGCGAGTATCCTATTACTCACATTTTAAAAAGAAAACGTTGATTAAACTTGCATAAACTGACTTCTTGATCCAATGTAAATATATAGGCATAGGTGATTAAAACATGACCCAAAGACTTGTTTGGAATTTTGAATTTTCGACAACGAAAACGATCCCGTTAACAAATCTCGTCACTGATGAGCACGATATCATTAAATGGGAACGACGTTTTTTCTGGCCTGAATCTGAAATTATTCATTTAACCTGTATTGATAACTCTTTACTGAATCTTGCTAATTATCATCAGAAGCATAAAGAGGATTACTATTACATACTTCCGGACTCTAATTTAAATATTAAACTGCGACGTAATGAGTTACTGTACAAACCTATACTGCAACAAACCCCGTCAGCTACAGGATTTGGCGCCAAAATTAATCTGGACGCGATACAACATGACGCTGATAGCGAAGAAGACATTAATTCAGATTATTTATTCTCTATTGCTAAAGAAGCCCGAGAAAAAGGAATAGAAGTTTTTGTGAAGAAAGAAGCGTTTATTTATAAATTTCCAAGCACTCCTCATATAAAACTTGAATTAGCTCGTCTGGAAGTCAAAGGTCACGTTTATTTTAGCGCCTGCATCGAAGGTAAATCACTCTATTTAGTAGAATTACTGAGCGATCTCTTGCTGGGCACACAGGTTTCCTGCGAATATGTAACTTTCCTGAAAAACATCATTAAATCATGATAAAAACCCTGTTAGGTATCATTTACAGCTTTGGAAAAATTGGCATCATCTCTTTAGGTGGTGGAAATTCCTTACTGAAACTACTGGAATATGAAGCTGTTACTTACAGGCATTGGGTAGATAATGAAGAGTTCATAGGAATGCTGGGAACCAGTTTCTTATTTCCTGGACTGACTGCAGTAAAATTATCAGCACTAATAGGATATAAGGCTGGAGGGGCTTTAGGCTTAATCCTCGCTGTCGTGTGTCTGAATCTGCCTGGCCTGGTTATGGCAATACTGGGTTATCAGTGGTTAACATCCCATAATGGGCCTGTGACAAGAAAAATTATGATTTCGGTGCAATATGGTTCCTTGGCTCTTTTGGCTGCAGCAACCTTTTCTGTAGCGCAGGGGGTTATTGACATCCATTTTTCAATTCCGATAGCACTGATTACCGTATTGTTTTTTATTGCCCTGGCTGTATGGAATCTGTCCCCTTTTTATGGCTTTCTTGGCTTTATAGCACTATGCTTTATTTTGGTACGCTGAACAAGTCTGCCCGGCGAGGTTACCAATCTGCTTTTATGAAGGACTAACCGAGTAATGTGCTAAAATTTGATTAAGAATCATTAAATTAAACACTAAATTCAACGGATGGGTTGAGTTTTTTCTGATTCAGATCTAACCTGAAAAAAAAAGAAAATGGAGTTCCACTTGGATACTACTCTGGATAACCCAGATTATTATATCAATAGAGAGTTTTCTGCTATTGCTTTTAATCAGCGAGTACTCATGCTTGCAAATGATGAGCGAGTTCCCTTATTAGAGCGGATGCGATTTCTTAGTATTTGCAGTAGTAACCTCGATGAGTTTTTTGAAATTCGTGTTGCAGGTCTTAAAGAAAAAATTGCTCTTTCTTCTGGAAAACTGACCATTGATGGTTTACGAGCAGATGAGGCATTTAGCCAAATAAGCCAAAGAGCACATCTTTTAATTGATCAGCTTTACAGCATTTTCAACAAGCAATTACTCCCTGCATTACGTAAAGAAAATATTCATTTTCTTGAAACCGATCAATGGACTGATGACATCCATTTATGGGCAAAGCATTATTTTAAAAACGAAATAATGCCCGTTATAAGCCCCATAGCATTGGATTTGGCTCATCCTTTACCAAGGTTAATTAATAAAAGCCTTAACTTCATCATTTCATTAAGTGGTAAAGATGCCTTTGATCGTAATATTGATTATGCAGTGGTGCATGCTCCGAGGTCTATACCACGCATGATTCATTTACCTTCAGAACTTTGTGGCGACGCTCATTACTTCGTTTATTTATCCTCCATTATAAAAACCCATGTAAACAGCTTATTCCCGGGGATGGAGATTAGTGGATGCTATTCTTTTCGCCTGACCCGTAATAGCGATCTGTTTCTTAGAGAAGAAGAAATTGATGATTTAGCCAAAGCCGTGCAACGCGAAATATTTTCACGCCATTATGGGCATGTGGTTCGATTGGAAATTGAACAAAAATGTCCCGATAAAATTGTAGATTTTCTTTTACAAAAATATCATCTTCGCCATGAGGATGCTTATTATTGTGATGGACCTGTTAATCTTCAAAGATATATGATTGCGATTAACAGCATAGACCGGCCGGATCTTAACTATCCTGTATTTAACTCACAATATCCTAAACTTCCAAAGACCCAGCGTAATTTATTTAATATTCTTGATGAGCAAGACATATTATTACACCATCCTTATCAAAGTTTTGATTTAGTTATTGATTTTGTCCGACAAGCAGCAGCAGATCCCAATGTCCTGGCAATCAATCAAACATTGTACCGGACTCACTCAGAGTCAGTCATGGTTGATGCCTTGGTGAATGCCGCGCACTCAGGAAAAGAAGTCACCGCAGTGATTGAATTACGTGCCCGATTTAATGAGGAATCCAACTTAAAAATGGCCAATAAGCTTCATGCGGCAGGTATTCTGGTACTTTACGGTGTGGTGGGGTATAAAACTCATGCAAAAATGACCTTGGTGGTCAGAAGAACTCATGGAAAGTTAAAACGATATGTGCATTTGAGCACGGGAAATTACCATGAACAAACAGCGAAACGTTATACCGATTTGGGATTGTTAACCGCTGAACCGACAATTACTTCTGATGCACAACTTATCTTTCAACAATTAACCGGATTAGGTAAGGTAGTAAAACTGAAAGCCCTTAGTCACTCACCCTTTACCCTGCACAAAACACTCTTACAACTTATTGAACAATGCACTACTGCCGCCACTGAAGGCAAGGATAGTGAAATCATGCTTAAGGTAAATGGAATCACGGATAGAGTAACGATTCAGGCTTTATACAAAGCATCACAGGCAGGGGTAAAAATTAATCTTATGGTTCGTGGAGTATGCTGCTTAAAACCAGGTTTGCCCGGTGTTTCTGACAACATCAGGGTATTTTCTTTTATTGGCCGTTTTCTAGAACACCATCGAGTTTACTATTTTCGTACCAATGATGAGGAACGTTATTTTTGTGCGAGTGCAGACCTAATGGAACGAAATTTATATCATCGCATTGAAATCATGTTTCCAATTCTTGAAGAAGAGTGTCAAAAAAGAATCAAGAATGAAATCATTAAAAACTATCTAAAAGACAACAGTAATACCTGGGAGATGCAAAGCGATGGAACTTATAAGCCCTCGACCCAAGGTAATTATTGTGCCCAGGAAAAATTAATTGAACTCTATGCTGAAAAAGATACTCCAATTTAAGATATGCTGAAACGATCATTAAAGGCTATGAAAACGCATTTATAGCAATAGTGTTTTGCTCAACTTGCCTGGCTCTTCTCTTGCCAGGCGTGGTAATAAATATCCAGGCAGTAGGCTTTGTAACTGCTGATAGATAACCTGCGCTCGTGAAAAGGGCATATCAAAGTGCGCAGCGCCTTTTACCTTGTCCAGAACATGAAGATAGTAAGGCAGTACTCCATAAGAGAATAAAGCATGGCTTAAAGCGGCCAAAATCTTAGGGTTATCATTTACTCCTGTTAATAAAACACTCTGATTCATTAACAGGCATCCTGATTTCTTTAAGTCAGCACATGCTTTTAAAACGCTCTCATCCAACTCTTGCTCGTGGTTGCAGTGCAATACAACTACTTTTTTTAGTCGTGTTGACTCCAAAATAGAAAGTAAATCAGTATCTATCCTCTCAGGAAGCACCACTGGAATTCGAGTGTGCACCCTTAAAGTTGTTACATGCTGAATCTGTTCTAATTGCTGGATTAATTCTTTTAATACTAAATCAGAGGCAAGTAAGGGATCTCCGCCACTTAATATAACTTCAGTAATGGATGAGTCTTTTGCTATATACGCACAAATCTCCCTCCAACCATTTCGCCCAGGATTATTCTCCTTATAGGGGAAATGTCTTCGAAAGCAATAACGGCAATTAACAGCACAAGCACCTGCAACAGTTAAGAGTACCCTTCCATGATATTTATGAATCAAGCCTTTTAAAGGATTAGCACTCGATTCAACAAGAGGATCCAAACTGTAGGCATCATGACTGGCCAACTCGTTATCTACTGCCAGTACCTGCAACAGCAAGGGATCGTTCGGATTGCCCTTTTGCATCCGATTTGCAAAACCCATGGGTATACGAGAGGAAAACTCTTTCTCAGCCAAAGCGCTTCCCATTTTAATTGGCAATTCTAAATAACTTAATAAATCAGTTGCTGAATTAAAACCTTGTGCTAATTTTTTTTGCCAACTCAATGAGGAATCTCGCATTAATTATACAGACTTGATAAACTGTGCGAACTTTAGCGAAAATACAGCAAAATCTCAACTGTGGAGCACGAATGGCAATCTATAGCACTAATGAATTTAAAAATGGCTTAAAAGTAATGGTAGACGATGCTCCTTGCAGCATTCTTGATTGCGAATTTGTTAAGCCCGGTAAGGGGCAGGCATTTACTCGCGTAAAAATTCGCAATCTGAAAACAGGGCGCGTTGTAGAGCGTACCTTTAAATCAGGCGATACCCTTCCATCTGCTGATGTAGCTGATGTAGAAATGCAATATCTCTACAATGATGGAGAGCAATGGCATTTTATGGTTCCTGACAACTTCGAACAATATGCACTTAATGAAGCAGTTCTTGCAGATGCTGCTCAATGGTTAAAAGAGCAAGATATTTGTATTGTTACCTTATGGAATAATGAGCCAATACAAGTTCTTCCCCCAACTTTTGTTATTTTGGAAATTGTTGAAACAGATCCTGGCTTGAAAGGAGATACTTCTGGCGGTGGCGGTAAACCTGCAAAATTGGAAACAGGAGCCGTAGTTCGTGTACCTCTGTTTGTTCAAACAGGCGAATTAATTAAAGTGGACACACGAAAAGGCGAGTATGTTTCTCGAGCAAAAGAATAATCGTCAACACCACGGACTTAAATGAAGTTGCTTCGCAACACTATTTAATCCCCCTCACCCTTAATCCCTCTCCCCCACGCTGCGCGCAGTGGAGAGGGGAAACTCAATTAAGGCATATGCTGCTCAAATGAAGTTACTTCACAACACTGTTTAATCTCCCTCGACCTTATTCCCTTTTCCCCACGCTGCACGCAGAAGAGGAAACTCGGTTAGGCATATGCTCTAATATCCATTGTAATAGCCACCACCCCAATAACCGTAATCATCTGCCCAATAACTAGAATAGTAATAGTTATTTCCCCAATATGGCCTGTTACTATAATAACCTACGGAATATACATAATCATTGCTGTAACCTGGATCATAAGCCACTGTATCGATAGAAACAGTTTCTACAGTGCAACCAGTCAATAGCAATAAAGGAACACTTATAACAAGAGAAACAAGTAACTTGTTCATGATAGCTTCCTAGCAAGTTTGTCGCATTTTAATTATACAACATGAACCAATATTACTCAAATAGTGATCATGGATGCTGCAGGAAGGCATACATAATTGGCAGTAAACCAGGATGTCAATCGAACCCGGCAGATTATCCACGGCTGTCCCATTAAAAATATGACGTCTTTCCGAGCGTAGCGAGGAATCTCCTGCAAGGTTGCACGATCCTATTACAATGCGGTCTTTAAAATCATATCAAGAGTTGAGTCTCCCCAGCCAGCCTTTTTCTGCAGGCGCCTAATACTCATATCCTTAAATTTCTTTAGCGTGTCGAAATGATATAAAAATCCAGGTACATCTTCTGATGACATCATTAAATTCCCTGTAAAAAAAAGAGTTTAAAAGGTAATGATAATTAATGCATTAATTCAGATTGTGCCAATTTGCAGGAGATTCCTCGCTACGCTCGGAAAGACGTCATATTTTTAATCGGACAGCCGTGGCCGATTATCCTTTTTAGAGCAAATAACAATAAAATTAAGCCCGTATTAACAAGAGTTAATACGGGCGGTATGAAGTGGATTTTGATATTTCACATAGTACAGGCAACGACCACCCGAGTTCTGAGCCGCGACTGATAAACACGATGGAGGTATATGGAGAGCTTAAGGTTTCCTACCCAAAGTAGGCTTACACACCACTCTTCAAAGCAACCTCCCAATCTAAAACTATTTACTGGTTCAGTCAGGATCAGTCATTACCTATATGCTTTAATGATAGACTAACAAAAGCAATATTGGCAAATAATTATACAAATAATCGCATGGTTCGCACTTTGTAGCGTCTTTATGCTTACTGTGATTGAGCCTTTCGATACAAGTGATTCGCAGAAGCTTGTACTGTGGGCATGATGATCATTTGTTCAATATCAACATGCTGTGGACGAGTAATACAGTATACTACGGCATCGGCAACATCATCAGCCAATAAAGGCTGAAATTCTTTATAAAATTCCTGGGCTCTTTTTTTATCATTCCAACGTACTTCACTAAACTCGGTATTGACTGCGCCAGGAGCTATTTCAGTTACTCTGACAGCACTCCCGAGCATATCCAGTCTCATTGATTTTGATAATGCATGCACCGCATGTTTCGTTGCAGAATAGATATTCCCATTAGGATAACATTCATGTCCCGCGATTGAGCCAATATTCACTACATGGCCATGAGCCCGCTCCAGCATGCCCGGAATGACTTCACGACTGACATAAAGCAGCCCTTTTATATTTGTATCGATCATAGTATCCCAATGATCTTCAATACCCTGTGAGATAGGCAGGGTGTCTAAAGCAAGACCAGCATTGTTAATCAGCACATCAATAGTTTGCCATTCCTCAGGTAAGGAATGTAACTGCAATTTCACTTGTGCTTTATCCCTAACATCCAGAGGCATAATATGATTTTTATTTTTAAACTGTTGGGTTAATTCCTGAGCCAATTGTTCCAAACGCTCTGTTCGTCGTGCACTTAAAATTAATCGGGCTCCCTGAGCAGCACACAAACGCGCGCATGCCTCACCAATACCACTGGATGCTCCTGTTATTAAAACAATTTTATTCGTTAACAAATTCATTTATTTACCTCAGCAAATTTTAACTCTAATGAATTACGCGGATTAGAGTTTTATAAAGTAATGATAAGTGAATCATTACAAACTATCCTATTCTCTTCAAGATAAAAGATACCTTAGCCAGACCAGTGTCTGTTGACAGTTGATGCTCCCCCGCTAATTTAATAGACTTTTTACTTCTTTAAGAGCTATATTTATCTTTTGATTAAATGAGCACCTTATTAAACGGAGTTAATATGTCAGAGCGCGATTGGCCAGCAAACGATTATGCAATTGGATCCTACATTCAGGCATCTGTAGCTGATCATTTCCTTCCAAATATTAAGATTGCTCCAACAGCCAAAGTATTGGATATAGGTTGTGGTAATGGCAGTTATACGCGAAAAATACTGGATATGGTTCCAAAGGGTTCCGTACTGGGAATAGATCCATCAGAAAACATGTTAAAACTGGCACACGAAATTACTTTTGAGTATCCCAATTTTTCAATTAAAAAAGACAATGTAATCAGCATGAAGTACACAGAACAATTTGATTCTATTGTTTCATTCTGGTGCCTGCAGTGGACAACAAACATCTACAAATCTTTTGAACATATTATAAAAGCCCTAAAACCAGGCGGTACATTTTTTACATTATTCCCATCTGGCGATGATCCCTTCATTATGAGTTATTATGCCCTCAGAGATTCAGGCAGATTCAGCGCGCTGTCTGACTTTAAACCGCCAATGGACTATTCACAATTAACTAACCTGAACAATAAACTTCAGACTCTCGCCTGTAAAACGCTCAACGTAGAATTATGCAAACAATCCATTATTCTGCCATCATTAGACGTTTTTAGAAAATTTGTTAATGGTATTGCATTTTATCAGGGACAATTAGCAGACCCCGATGTAAAAGAGATCAATGAAGCCATGGTTCAATATTTTGAAAATGAATGTCAGCTTCATTATCAAGGAGAATATCAGTTTAACTTTGCTATTTATTTAGTAACTGGCGAGAAATAAAACACTAACGGGTAATTGAGCCTTTTAATAAAAAAGTACGAGCGAGCTTAGGATATCCATAAAGCTTTTCATATAACAACCAGAGTAAATTACATACAAGAAAGCATAGAGACCACTTAAAATGAATTCATCTGTTTCATTATAAAGCATAAAGCCTTCTTTGCTTTTCTTTTTTCAAGACAGGCCAATAAAATAGCAGCATACTCAATACCTGCCATCAGAGCACTATAACTCTATGATTAAAAACACAATATTAAAGCTATTTAAATTATTAATAATGACTATCAATTTTTTAATGTTTACTCTGAAAATTTCGATTGTTAAGATAACTTGAATAAAATTTAATCTCTAGCAAGTTCGCTCATGGAAGGTTCAATCACGCACTTAAATTCCTAATTCTCGATTAAAGGGCTCCTTGTCCAGAATTAGTTTACATGCTAAAAATAAGCTCGTTCGTAAGATGTCAACAGACTAATTCAAAATGTCTTTACGAAATTATAGCAGAATGGACTCAGCAAGGTTGGAAACGACATAATGCAAACAGATAGCATTTCAGATGTTCTGTTCGATGACATCCTCAGTTCTTTCTTATTCTTTTAATGTTAATTACAGGACGTTATTATCATGCCAAGAGACAACCTTTCAGCCCCTTTTTCTATGACTACCTCTGCTGTTCCAGGAACAGTGGGCTCATCAATAATTGGCGCTGCTGCCGGTAGCCAACAATCAGGCCTTGTGTCAACAAAGGTATTACAAGAATGTGATATAGCAGAACGGGATTCTTTATTAAAAGCTTTAAATCTGTTGTCTCATGGTATTGATGAATTTCGTAATGAAAAAGCTCAAGGATTGAATCTCTTTCCTGACGATCTCCAGGATATGCTTGGTATAACGCATAACGGTGCGGCCTCAACTGTAGAGAAAGCATTACTGGGGCCTGTGATGACCGCATCACATAGTGCTCAATTACCTTTGGATGTCAAAGCATGCATTGAAGGGATTCTGAATTCAGCTGAAGACTACAAACAATGGTCACAAACCCAACGAGCCTCTACCCTTGACATAGAACAAGAACTAAAAGATAAAAAAATTGGATTATCGGCAAATTCTCATGCCTTATGGATGAATTTCCGTCATATTTCCGATCAATTGAATAACCATATTGAACGCGATTTCTCTCATAAAGGAAGTGCAGGCAAATCACACGGGATTTTAGTTCAATCCAGTGCAAACAGTGCAACAGCAGGTTCACTGGGAACTGCCAGCCTTATGGCTCTTGTGGTTGATGCCTTAGGCTCTGCCCTGCGTGAACTGAGTGCCGCAGCATATTATTCCAAAGAAGAGTCCAGCAATCCAAAAGAAAAAAATGTATACCTGGCACTAGAGGCATGCTGCAAAACCTTTTCTCAAAGTAAGAACATTCAAGAATCATTAATGGCTCTTCGCAAACTCGAAGAAGCGCTGCTAGATTTTGGTCCTGCAACGGAGCTGCAAGAACACCATAGCGTCACCAGCCCCGAGATGTCCGTCCTTGTCAGAATGTTAACGTCAATGCCATTTGTCAAAACATTACAAGCAGTAAATTCTTCTGTTCTGGCAGTCATTGCAGCAGAGCATGCCTTAACTCAAGATAAAGATAAATTCACTCAAAATACTCAGGAATCAGCGGCCAAAGCCAGTCTTATCAAAGACGTTTCTGGAGGAGATGCTCTTAGCCACTCACAAAATGTCACGGATTTTTGCCATCAATTTGATCATGCAATGATGCATATAGACGGCGAGCTTAATGAGATCCAGAAACATGAAGTTATTGCCTCAAGCGCCATAAGCACCGTACGCAGTCAATCGGCCCTGGTCATCGCCTCCAGCCTTATTCCCGGCTTTATTGGGCTGATTTCACGTGAATTGAGTGGAAGTGCTGACTTTACTAAAAACGACAAAGGAAGTAGTGAAGAGAGTAAAGTAGTCTTACAATCCCGCCAGGAAATGACAGGCGCCGACCTGGATCAACTGATGTCTCGAATATGTGCCTTGCAAGAAAGGCTTGAACGATGCAAAGAATTAGGTGTGGCGGCTCCTGTTGCCTTAGGGATGGGAGAAGCAATAACCTCTGGCTCACTAATTGCGGCTCTGAATGTGATTGCTGGCATGTATTCCGCCCTGAGAGAACTTCGCACATTAGCAGAAAGTCCCAGTATTCCCTTACAACTAAACGAAGCAGAACAATTAAAAGCAAATGAATACGCCGAATCCGCTCTGAACTCCAATAAAGGTAGCGCAGAATCAATCGGAACAGGTCCCGTTTCAGAGAAGCTTTCCTTGAATCAGCATCTCCAAAGTGTCATGGAACAAGTAGTATTAACCCATCGCTCTTATCGAAATTTTATCCTGCCTAATATGGAACGCAATGATCTGGATTCAGCGGGTAAATCCACTATAGCTTTTTCTCAAGGCAACAGCACCGGATTTTTATTAGGCTCATTAGGCGTACTCTCTCTAATAGGCCTACAAAGCGGTATCAGTGTAGAAGCATTATTCGGAGGCTTACGATACAGTCTTGAACTTAAAAGACTGAGTGACGGTGTGGACAAAACACAACTCGATAACGGATTCAAATCCAACCTTAGCTTTGCCAGTAATGCGACCAGGTTGGCCGAACAATCCATAGGCTCCTCTTCAGTCATTCAATCGGGCTCTCAAGCAACTTATTTTCTGGCAGAAACCGCATTTTCTCGTTCAGTGACAGTTGCCTTGTGTCATTCAGGCGCCTTAAAGGAAATACTGCGTCGCCTAATCAATCAGGAAGAAGAACGACTTCAAGAAGACAAACAAATACCCGCGCCAGGATATTCAGACAGTGCTCTTGTGTCTGATGCCATAATACCTCAATTGTATGACAATATTGTGAAAGTTCTGGACGATGCAGAAGCAAATCAAAATCCCATCCCCGGCCTGAATCAGGCGATGGCATCACAACTGGCAAAAGCGACCCATTCCAGCATTGCTGCCGCTTTATGCACTCATAGCGCGTTCATTACCCCTGTTTTAAAATCCATAGTCGTTGCGAAAAAGGCCAGTGTCATTGAGGAAGAAATAAAAAATGAAGCCGTTTCCGCACAAAGCATCGTCAGCAAAGTACTCAGCGAATCGTTAAATGTCATCCAGGCATTCACCAACAACTTTAAAGATGAAATGCTGCACATGAGAGATCCAATTAAGAACAGCACCTCAATACAACTTTCAGCTGAATCAATTGGAACCAGTACAGCGGCTTCTTGTGCCGTGTCTTTATTATGCGAAGAATTATTCGAGATTTGCCTGAGCCGCTCTCTAACGCTTCTGGATAGGGAAAAGATGGCTCAATCGGCTCAAAAATCAGGAGAGTTAACCCAGGAAGAAGCAAAATTAGCGAGAGAAGCAATCGCAGAGGACAGTGCTATGGGTCAAGAGGCTCATTTTACCCACGCTATTTCAGCTCTGCGTCTAACGTTATCGCACCTTGGGGTATCGCTTGGGAATATAGCCTCAGAAATGAATCGAAGTCCCGAACTGTTACAGGATGAATTAGAGATACACTCATCTCAACGCAGCCTGATGCGCAACCTGATCTCAGTATTTAGTCAATGCAGTGCCACGATGTTGGCTCTTACGGCATTAATACCGGTTGCCCCTTTGACTACTGCAGGTAGTGTTGATGCCTTAAGGGAGTTGATACATAACATTGATAGAGAACTGGTTTTAAAGCCTATGCATAGCAGTGCGGATTCAACAAAAGACTGCGGTTCTGATAGCAGTTTATTAACAGGCATAGGCACAGATTGTGTTTCCAGCATACTTTCTACCACCACAAAATTGCTGTTACAGGCTTCCGTTCTGGGTTTGGATAGCACATTGTCCATAGCAAAAATTATGGAGATACTCTGTCTTCACCCAAGGCCAGGAGATGCTTTAGCTCTTGAATTACAGGCATTATCACAACCTAACGGACTCTCACGTAATTCCAACGAGCAATCACAAAGCGTATTGGTCGCGGGAAGCATCGGTACAGCGGGAATGTCACTTGCTAGTAAAACAGGAAAATCTTTTGCGACTGAAGATTCCATTCGCGGACTTCAAGAAGCAGTCAATCAACGAATTGATCGTATTGCCCTTCTGGATGACGAAGAAGAATCAAGTACCCTGAACTTAAAAGGATTTTACGAATTATTAATTCGTCTCATGGTTGAAGGCTCTGGAACTGACGATGCTTTTAAAGAGATTATTCAAAGATTTAATCGCGGCGGCATTATATTATCCAGTTATCATAGTGAGCATGGCGGAATTATTGAAGGTAAAAGATCACATAACTCAAACAGCCTGATTTCAAATAACAGTTTTCAAGGATGTGATGATGCTGATGCTGTATTAACAACCTTTATTGACAGAGCCTATCATTCCGAGCATGCGCCGAATTCCTTACTGGACAGGCTGAAAAACGAATTGCTCCATTATGACAAGTTAAGTGGAAAAACCCAAAAAAGTTGGGCGTATATTGTCAATAAAGTATGTGATCGATTACGTATGGAACACGTTCGAAACAGCATTTTTAATCATGGTGAGCATAAACGCCCCCAACAAACTTTGGCAGAGAAGAGAGAGAAGCTGCTTCATGATTGGACGCGCCGGATAGCAGACGAAGAGGAACTAGCATCCCCCAGTAATTAAAATTGATACGGGTGCTTTTATGCCAAATTTTTTACCCAATGAGGGCTTTAACAAATTAAAACATTCGCTTCCTCATGAGTTTCTTGGTCAGCTAATAAACGAGGAAGCTGTTTTAGCGCAAGCATATCCGCTGCTGAATATGCTCTGCCCGAATCGTGATGAGCTCAATGAATTAAGCATCCGTCTCAACATACCAGAGCCACTGAACAGTAAAGATTTGGCGAGACGCTTAGCCTCCCTGACTTTAGAATTGGAAGGCAATTTTAATGTTAATGCCTTATTTCAATACAGGCTCCCCATCGTGTTAAGTGAGTTTCCTAAACACAGCCGCGTTATTAATCAAACCATTCAGAAATTTAATGACATTATTGAAGCCTATCACAGAAACGAGATTGAGGATCTCTCGGAAACCAATATTGAAGAACATTACAAGGCAATTCTTAGCGCGATTAAGGAGCAAGGCTTTTATCGTGACAGTGATTCCTTTTGGCAATTAAATTGTGATAATGAATCATTATGGCAATTAATAGGAATGCTGGCTGGATGGTCAAAAACATCACCAGTAGATGTGATGAACAGGGGACATATTCCATTAGCAGCTTCTTCATCTGAGCCAGTTGTGCCGTCTTCCTCAATAGAACCCATTAGAACGCCTGTGGAGGTTGCTGATTTACCCCAAGATGCTAAATCCAGTATCAAAAGCCCGTTTATTCCAGAATACAGTTACAATTTTAACGGAGCCGGACGTCTGGATACTGAAACAAATTTTTTATTACTTAACGCTTTTGGGATGAAATTTGGCGGTCATTTTGATGCTCAGGTCAAATATCCCCCGCGTTTCATTCCTTTGGACCAGTTGCATGTTCTTGTTCGACGTCAGCTGTCTCATCGAATGGATGTATGGCCCACTCCATCATTTCAGTTATGGTTGGAAACCACATTAGCGCAACTCGGAGTTGAGTTTATCCCAAAAAACAAAAATGACTGCTCCAAAGACTTGTTGGTAAATCCCTTTTTAAAAGAACCGATCAGTTTTTTAAGTCCCGAAAAAATTAATACCGTACTCAATCAAACCCTGCTGCATTTTACTGATGAAGAATTCAATCCAGGCGCATCTGAAATCGCTATTCTCTCACAATATCTCTTTGAGTTATTACAAGGATTTCAAGTCAATCCAGGGCTGGCTTTGGGCATTGGGGCAAATTGGGATGGAACAGTCAACCTGTCCAACGAGGCTGGTGCCTATGCTTTTAAATTCAGGGAATCCAAGGCGGATTGGGGACGACGATTCAAACACCTCAGCCTTCATCGACAAGGCCCTTCCGAAGCCAAAATGAATGCTGCTATTGGTGTACAATTTGAGCTTCAATCGCTCATCACTGATTTTGATTATATGAGTCAATTGCAACCATCTGAATATAGTGAAGTTGTATACAATGCGCTAATCGATAACCTGGTAACTGATCTTCTTCCGGAACCCTCCTACTTCGAAAATGAGCGTTATCCAAAATACAAAAAACAACATGTGGTCAAAGCAAACGAAAGTGGCTTAATCGAAATTGACAGTTTTTTAATACCGAGCAAACAAGGCACTTATTTTAAAGGCCGAAATGGAGAGGAAAAGCAAACCCCGATGTACCGTCGAGCAGGTACTCTGGACGTCCAGGCATTTCCTAAAAATACGACCTATAGCGAACAATCCAAAGTCTGCTATGCAGGCAATCCCTTGGGGCCGCTGCAAATGCAATTTGCACAATCAATGTATCGAAACGTTAGAGGACACATTGTTTATGATCCTATTGCCCCCGATCAATTTCTGGAAGATGCATATTATGGCCAGGTAATCCGCGGAGATAATGATGATTATTTGCCTTTTATCGGAGTAATCCCCAAGAATTTTGATCGCTATTTTAATCAACCTAATGAACTCTGTGCTTCATTCGTTGTTCGTATGTTGCAATCAGCTCGCATGATGGAATATTGCCCCACCTTCAAGACCGCTTATGATCTCATTAAAACACGATTTTTACCTGATCCTCAAAAGCAACCTCCTGCATTGCCGCAATTTTGCAGCGATTATCTTGCCGAAAAGCACCAGCAACTCATCAGCGCACTTGCCAATAAAGAGCGAAATTTTTCAGAGTGCCAAAAAATACTGTTCAGCCTGGTCAAAAACCTGATTTACAGCCTGTACGACATCGGCCGTGATGATCAACAATTCAAGCAGGGATATTTGGCGTTCATTCATTCCAAAGATACATTTTACCCAATAAATCGTGCCAAATGTGACAAGCTGATCCGCGACCTTACGGTCACCAAACCAGTCGAAGTATCTCCTGAGGCCATGTATCGATATGAACAAATACTGAGCTTTTTACGGGATATTACCTCATATTTCTATCCCCAACCTTCTGAAGAGCTGGCTCAGGAACTAGCCAGGCAAGCAAGACTGCATGTCAATCCTTTATTAAAGACCAAAGCAATAACCGCCTATTTTGATAACCTGAAACGGAGTAAACAGGACAATTTGTCGAGAAAACAAACGCCAGGAATGCTCTATGCCGCGCTAAAACACGGAGGACCCTCAAAGACTGTAGCCCGCGATTACGGACAAATGCACGACTATAATTTTCCTTCATATTATCGTGACCCGGATGGTACGCCACAGGGAGAGCCACAAACACATGATCGGTTCATCGACTGGAGTGCAAAGCGTTTGGGTGCAGGTCTACAAATCATGCATAAATATCATCTATTCGCGTTCATCCACAATCCCATTTATGAGACCTTTAATCGGGCGAGACAAACTGCAGCCGCACATCGTCATGACCCATTAAAACCTTTATGGGCTTTAAAAGGGGCTTTAGAGGGGTTATTCTGGCACGGCATTATTATTGGATTATGGCAAACAACTACGACACCTGTTCACATGCTCTGCGATTTTTTTAGTTGGCAATTGACCCACTTTAAAAGAAAATCCATTAAAAGCATTGAAAATCCATTGACCCTTCCAGCCGCGCCAGCGAATGAATTAAATACAAAAAGTAAGGCATCCGCAGAATCTCGTGATTATCTGCTGAGTTTATTAGGAAAATCAAAACCTCTTGATGCTAAAAAGAATTCGGTAATAGCCTACGCCAGAACTCTGATTCATGTACTATACCCACACCTCCGCCCAGTGGATTTAACTGTTTGCAATCAACAGCTACTAAACGATTTCCCACTGACAGAGGAAGAGTGGAATTCATTTTTTGCGCCGGTGTTAAACCCATCTGAGGATAATGAATTATCTACTCTTCTACATCGATATAACGGAGTTATAAACAACAATCTGATTCAGGCAGTATATCAATGCATCACTAACCCCCGTTTTTCAGCCCAGCCTAAACCGGTATGCAAACAGATAATTTCCAGTTGTTCACTTAATGCTAAACAGAGCGATGTTCTTAATCATATTGTCACCCTATATCAACACACACCTCTGGAAAACAAACTCAATTATATCCAATTATTTAAATTTAACGGTGCCATCCAGAAAGTGTTACAACGAAGAGATCAATTTATCCAAAAAGTTCAAAACTTCATCCTGAACGTATTTGATGAACAGTGGATACTGACTCTGCTCTTTAATCATCACCTGGAACAGCTCACTGCAGAATTAACGCCCCTGACACTGGAACAGACGATTTTGATAATGCCTGACACCATTAAATGGCCGCTGCATCATTTACTCACTGCAAATAATACGCAGGTGCTGGATGACTACATATTAAACGAAAACCAAAAAACTCTTTTACTGAACATACGTTCAATGGCCTCCCTGATTGAAGAACCAGAACACATAAAACAGTTATTGAACCTTTGCCGGGTTGATCAGCGTTGTAAAGAACATGGAAGCAGTATAAAAGAAAAGGCTCATAATAAATGGGCAAAATTTGCAGAAAGAGAATTAAAACACCAACTCTTATCCGATGATGAAGTACACGATATTACCAGTCTCCTCGCCGATAAACTGACAGCGTTTCATGATTTAAATGCGCCTCTGAACAGATTGCCAATCGTTTATCAATCTCTGAATACTAATGAAGGACTGGATTTATTTTATGAAACAGCGACAGCAATTAAAAACAGGCTGGAACACTATCTGCGCCTTAATGATAAAGCGCATAAATCAAAGGTGACCGAAGCAAAAACCCTGCTTAAAAACTTTCTCAACATGAGTATGAATGCCGCGATCAATTCAAGACTGGATCAGGTAAATGTATTTGCTCAGGAAAAAATTCAAAATCCTTTATTAATGAGCAACGCCATAGGCCAATGGTTATCGAGGCTGCAAAAAAATAATTATCATTTACGCTCCTTTTTAGAGCAACAACTGCATCAGGCAGCGTCTCTTGATCACACTCTCTGGCGCTGTAAGTGTATTTTTCAAGTACTGGAACAAAAGCAACCCGCAGAACGAATCAAAAATACGGGGATGCAGTCCTTACTCCGTTTTTGGAGTCAGCATAAAGACAATGTGACCATGACGGGAGAACTCTACATTAATCCGGAGTTTAGTAAACCCAATAAATGTGCCCATACAAACCTGTTCAATGACTCGGTCACTTTGCGGCATGCAATAAGGCGAGTGCGTGAAAAACTTCCGAATACATCCCTTTTTAATATACCTCACAAAATTGCAATAGATGAAGACAACGAAATAGAATTAATTGTGGAGCCTTAACCAGGGCATGTTGCCAAGTTCCGTAATTAATTTAGGTAACGCCCCTGAAGTTTTTTAAGACAATGTTTAAAAAACTTCAGAGACGTTGCCTACTAATGAGAAAACTCGGCATAAATACACCAATTGAGTGCAAAGGAATCAAAAATTGACTCCTTTGCCTGCATGTGAACTCCCATTCAATCCATGCACTATTTAATAAGGATTTGAAATTTGACAACCCAAACCAAAGCATCCCATGCTGCTCGTGGTCGTACTGCATACTACGGGTGAAAAAGTAATGGAAGCAGGTGATGCCGTAACTGCTGTAGCGGTAGTCGTACACACCTGACTACTGGTAGTTGAGGTCACTTTAATATTTGCCCCTTGATAGATTAAAAATTGAGGCCATGGCGTGACGGTAGATATATTGGGAGCTGTCCCATTGTTCGCAGGAATAGTGACATTAATATTTGGATATTGCCCTGATGTATAGGAAATTTGCACATTAAATGCCGGCTGTGGCGAAGGAGGAATAGTACCATTAATGGTTAATAGTGTTCCATTGATGTATCCCTGACAACCCGTTGCAGAAACCAGGGTATTATTGGGAACCAAACCCGCGGCCTTTTGATTGCAATTGGAATCAAACAGACCGTAGTTCTGTTCCGCTGTCGGACCTGGTTTCGCTGGCTCATCATAAGCTTCAAAAGCCAGCACGCCATTAGAGTACCCCGAAGTATTAACGAAATTACTGGTGCTCATTTGATAAAGCGTTTGGAAATACGTTGTCGCGTTTGCAACGGATGGAGCACATGGGCCTGGAGAATTGCATGCATAACCGTTCGTTGTCCCAGCAGTAGCCCATCCTGTTTCAGCCATTAAAAGCACTCGACCCGGAGTATAAAATGGCTGTCCTGGAGCAGCAGGTAATGCTGGTGGATTAGCTGATCCAACAACCTGAATGTAATCCCAGGCTAATGAATTGGTTGGTTGGCTAGTAGTACTTAGTGGAGGAGTCCATACTCCCGCATTTGCCGGAGAAACGCCCCATTGAAAAGGATAAGGATCAAAACCTAAAGGGGCGTTAGCAGAATATTGGGTAATTAAGGTTTGCATGTCTGCGCTAATCGCGGGGCTGGGAGTTACCAAATTACCGCTGATCAGAGCAGAACTCACTGGTGTACTCAATCCCAAGCCTGCAATTGTTGTTTGTAAATCCATCACAGCAGAAGTTAAATAAGCAACATTTGAAACCATGGGATTATTACAAGGAGGGGTTGTATTTCCCGCCTCACAATAATTTTCATGGCCAGCAAAAACAAGGCTGACTGTACTGTCAAATACTGCCGGAGTAACTTCATTAACTACGGCTTGCAGTGTTTGCTGGGCACATGGAATATAATTTAAAGCGCCAACACCTACCGGACATCCGGGATAATTGGTATCACTGGGTAGTTGCGGGATCACCGCCTCATAAATAACCTGCATCCCAAGGGCATTCGCCTGTTTAATAATATCAATCCAACTGTATGGTTCTGTTTGATAGGACCTTACGGTAGTAAATCCTGCATTTTGAAGCTGTTGTAATTCGGCATAGACGTTTGTCGCAGCCGGATTATTTAATGTTCCGGTATAAAAAACATCATGAAAATTAAATGGATACGAGTTGGTATAGTGATTGGGGTTGTAGTCGACGCCTATTAATTGATTAAAAGAAGGCGCCTGCACATTAGTTGAGGTGGTCAACCGATTTGAACTGATTGTACCGATTAATTCAGCAGATAAAGTAAATAAACCGTTGCTGGCAGAATTGAACGTACCGGTAATTTGACATTGTGCTCCACTGGCCAAGGTTCCTGTTGTTCCAGATGGGGAGCAGGTATTGCTGGTGATTAAAAAATTGGGATGCAGGGGATCATTATTTTGTAAAATACGCTGGGTAAAACGAATCTCTGATGCTGAGAAATTAGTAAAAGTAAATGTTGCAATATAATCAGTATTAGTAAATCCTCTACTGGGCAAGGGATTCGCTGATGGGTAATTGATGGTACCCAAAACTCCTGCAGAAGTTGATTGTGCATCAGTAGTCAATGGAGGTCTAATAGTAACCACATTATTGTCATACCCACCATAACTTACCTGTACTGTCTTTTGCCCCGTAGTCTTAGCTGATAAAGAAACACTATAAGTACAATGCTCCCTGGGCTGTAATTTTTTTCCTGAACATTGATCAATAAAAATGAATTCATCGGCATTGGCAGTACACCCTTCGCTAAAAGCCGGACACAATTTCGCGCTAACCTGAAAAGGTTTTTTGAAAGTGAAGGGAAGATTATTTGAAAAAGTATACGTAGCAGTAACCGATCCACCGATCGTAGAAACCTGAGCAGGGAAAGGAGCATCAAGAGTATAAATTACGGGGTTATCGGCACAAACCTGATTGATCATTAAAAAGAAAGCACATATTATGCCTGTTTGATTCATTTCAGCTCCACTAGGCTACTTGATTATTACATGAATTGATAAAGATTAGACCTATTCAATTCACACTATTTAATAAATTCGTTATGTTCTTTTTTATCAAAAAGATAGGTCAATTCAAGAAGAACAGTATTGGCAGTTAATTTACCCAGGTCTATTCGTTGTGAAGTCCACTCTGCTCTTTGGCCATATCCGGTATTGAATGTTCCAAAATATTGATAAGCATAGCCAAGCGAGAGAATGACTTGAGGATTAATCAAAACATCAACCCCCAATCCCAAATCATAAGTGAATTGTGATTTAGTCCGAGCTGCAAAAGAAGGGTTGTCTCTAGGAACGATGCCTGGAAGTGGTTTTTCTTCATAAATCTCTGAATGATTACTTGATAATCCAATACCACCAGTCAAATAAGGCAGGACTCGACCCAACTTCACCAGATCCAGCTTGGTATAAACAGATAAAGTATTAATGCGAACACCCAGGTTGTACTCATAATTGATAAACTCAGGCAACGAGTACTGCATGACCAGACCAGTAATGTCTTTAGCAAAGAAATGTTGATAACGCAGGCCTAAGGCATAGCCAGGTATAAAGAGGCCGGGGCGTTGCCACATTCGTCCCAACATTGCTGAAACAATATAAGGATCAGACCAGTTCGCTGAATAAACATCCATATTATAAGGCATATCAAAATCGGAGCCATTATTTATCGAAAATCCTGCAGGAATACTGGGTTTCATTAGCCCTGCACCAACACCAGCAAACCAGGAGCCATGTTCATTAGATGATGACCAATAGTTATGCATCATTTCACGCGTGGGTGGGGATGATTTTGACTGACTGACGGACTCTGCACTTAGTGGTTTAGTAAGACATAAAGCAAATATTGAGATCACCATCATCAGGGAATCTCTTAAATCCATTTTTTTCATTCAATAGCCTCAAATAATGTGCTGTCACAATCCCCCTGAAAAACGTCTTCTCGAGCGAAGTGAGATCTCTTTTGAAGCCAGAATAGTGTCTGCATTGGGAAATCTGTTACTGCATTCAGGATAACGAAATTCAAAGGTTTATTGAGAAAGAACCCAACATCCCTTTAACTTATTGAAATTACAATAAAGTATGAGCGCCTAAATAGCAAGCGATGAAAAATACTCCGAACACATCAGTATCATCCTGCTACGAGAGCCTCTTATCTTGCTCTTTTAATTCCAGCTTATCCAGTTGCATGACATTATAAATCATTACAGAAATGACCCAGCTGGCCATAAAAACGCCTATGATAACATAGCCTAAAATATCAAGATGGCTGTTCATGTCTTTGATTAAATTCCAAACAATACCCTTCGCCTCAATTTTATTCGCGATCAATCCAAGTACTTCTATTGCTCCCAGACCAAAGGCTACTAAAATCGAAATCAAAGTGATCGTTAAATTGTAATAAATCTTGCGTATTGGTTTCATAAAAGCCCAGCCGTAAGCACCGACCATAAGCATGCTGTCAGTAGTATCTATTAAAGTCATACCGGCAGTGAACAGTGCAGGAAAAATTAATACGGACCAAAAGGATAAACCATGTACTATTTCTGATGCAGTAATTCCCAGTAAGATAATTTCAGTTGCCGTATCAAATCCAAGCCCAAATAAAAAACCCAAAGGATACATGTGCCAGCTGTGACTGATCATCTGGTAGAGACGGCGAAATCGCCTGGCTAAAAACCCCTTGCTGTTCAATAAATTATTAACGTCCTCTTCATGATAATGATTGCCTCTCCTGACGTGCTGAAACACCTTAAAAATAGAAATAAAAATTAAAAGATTCATGAGGGCAATTATTATTAAAAACAAGGACGAAATAGAGACACAAACGATACTTCCGATTTCATGCCATCGGTTTATATTACTTTGCATGAGTGTTGCCGTCGTCAAGGCAACCCCAATTGTCGCGAGTACAACCACTGTAGAATGGCCAAGAGAAAAGAATAACCCTGCAGCTACAGGCTTTTTACCTTCCTGCATCAATTTACGTGTCACATTATCAATAGCGGCAATATGATCAGCATCCACAGCATGCCTTAAACCAAAGGTATAAGCCAAAACAGCCGTACTAAACAAAAGCAGATTATTATGTAGAGCATAAAATGCCCATAGCCATACTATGACATGATACAGAATAAGTCCAACGTATATACCTGTAATTTTATGACGCAGGCTGCTACCATAATCACCAAAACAAGCGAGCAGGTATTTTTGCATTAAAACGACCTCTATTTAAAAATGTTTTATCTGTTATATTTCAAAGCAATTAATGATTTTGCCATATCCCGGCTAAACGCATTTAAATTTGCATTCATGCTCTGGACTAAAGCATCTATACTGACTGCCGGTATTTTTAGATGATAGTAACGATCATATTTTTTAATGACCCGATCCTGTCTTGATATAGAATAGCTGCCACGTAAACTGCTGTTACCAAACACGTCAATTTTGAATTCAGATATATCAATTTGCAGATTATAATCTGGCTTGAATTCAATATCCCAGGGCGCATCTTCCATGACCAGGCCGGGGATAAGCGTATTTAAATTAGCCTTGATAACCCCCTTAATGTTTTTATCCAATGATTCCGCCCATTGATGAAATTCTTCCAATTGCACCCGATTTAAACCGTCATAGATCATTAACTGAGGTTTTTCTGTAAACGCAGGATTATGGATGGGTTCAATGCCAACAGTCAAAAAAGCATGGCGATCAACAGGAGCCGACTTCGCGGGAATAGGATTTAACATGTAATACTCTGGCTGCTTACTTCGCCCACAAGCACATAAAATGAATCCCAATGCCAAAAGAATAATGAACCGACTCTGTTTCACCGTTTACCTCGCAGCAATGATTCCGGATTGCGTGACAAATAATCCGTCAAATTTTGAGTTGATGCGGCTGCATCAGCAATTTTTTGCATGGTTAAATTAAAATAAGCCAGGGCTGGAGGTAGATTTCTATCCATTCTCATTGCCAAAACAGACATACTGTCACTCATATGATTCACTGAATTGATCAGAACTTTCACCTCGTCAGAAGTAACCAGTTTCCTGAATGCATCAAAGGACATTTTAGCGGATTTGATGGAGTCATCGAGTGTAGTCGATTTTTCAACACGGCTCCGAGTAGGAAATACAGGATAATCATTAAAGAATATATCTTTTGAAGGCGTATGAGTATCGGGTTTCACCAATTCAATTTCAGCGTTACCCGTAATAAAATTAGGCGTGGATACTTGAGCAACATAACCATTCTTCATTAGCAAATGAATTGGATTTTGGGTAAATCCCAATTTTTTTTCAACAAAAAATTGAACATAAACGGGTATTCTGACCTTATTCATCGCTCTGTTTTCAGTAATTTCAATCAGCTTTACTTCACCAATTTTAACCCCACGGTATGTAACAGGCGTAGTCGAGTTTAGACCTTTTAAAGAGCCTTTAAAAAACATGACGTACATTTGAGATTGAGAATGGACGTATTCTTGATAAAAAAATACGACTGCCAATATCATCAGGATAAATGCACCAACGACGAACACACCAATTGAGGTATAAAATTTTTCGGATCGCATCCAAGTCCCTATAGATCGATAAAAATAATTGAAACACTACTTATAGTTAACCACAACGACCCTCGAGTTAAAATTCGCGAAACGGCTTTTCTCAACGGAACATGCCTGGTGGCCACCATATAATAGTAATATCCTGCAGTAAAACTGACAATGGAGCAATACAACAAAGTTTTAGCAACTGAATAGAAAAAAGCCAACAAGGTAGTTGTCCGTTCCAAATCCATAAAAAAAATATAGTTACTCATATTAAAAAAATTATGGAAGGTAAGGTACATACTAAAAAAAATAATGATGATCAAATAGGTATACAATAATAACCCTGTACTATTCACCCCAATAATAATTGGCAGTATGTATTCCAGGATCACGTCCTGAGGAGTGCGCTGCAATTTGGTAATTTTGATGCGAGCATTGATAATATTCAAAGAGACCTGAACACAGAGAACAAAGCCGATAATGATGGGAAGAACGTCCTGAATCAGGATTGTTTGTGCTATTGATAACGCTTTATCCTGTAGGTTGAAATTCCTTAAAATCGTATAACTGTTAATGGATAAAGACATGGTCATTAAAGCACAAATGATGATTAATGGCAGTACCAGAGAAACACCTGAGTAATACAATATTTTCCATACATTCTGCCAGGAAATGGTCAAATGTCGGGTTATAATATTTTTAATACTGTGGCTTAAATGCCCAATAAAACTCAAAAAAAAGAATATGGACTTTAAAAAACGTATAAAGTGAACACCGGTGCGATTAAAAGCGTACATTGTTTTTGTCCCTTTGTTCCGCGTTATCCTCTAACGCCTAATTGCAAAATCCATGCTTAAACAAAAAATACCTATAACATCGAGCGAATCATTTTTGAGTTAACTGAATTACCCTTTTAACAAATGTTGGGCCTGGATCAGTTTTATCGGTTTGGTATGTTGGATCTTTTTCAAGCCATAGAGGAGTATTTTTATAGTTAAGGTACTCATTATGGCCTATTACATAGTGAATAGTCGGATATTTTTTCTTTAAATAACACACCAGAAATGCATTCGCTTTCACTTGTTCTGGAGTTAAATCATCTTTTCCATCCACACCGCCAATATTTTCTATACCTATTGCATAATGGTTGAGACCAATAACATGCCGGGCCATCCAGGTTTCAGGCATAAGCTGATAGATACTGCCATCTTTATCCACCACAAAATGACTTGAAACATTTAAATCCCCCGGCAAGTCACTTCGTCGTGGGGAACTGGAGGGTAACTTCGACGAATCAAATATCCGAAAAGTCACATCTAATGAAGGAATGCAGGTCCAATGGACTACGATCATTTGAGGCTCGATTTCAATTGATTGAGAATCAATCCCGTAATGAGTTAATTGATACTCACGTGTTAACGCAATACGCTCCTTGCCAAATTGAATTGGTTTTTGATGTATGACCTGAGGATCATGGCATGAGAACGCATACCCCAAGGTACTAATAAAAAAGGAGAGCAATGGAATAATTTTCATAATTTGAATTAGTGTCTGTTTAAAATGGTCCAACCCCTGCGCGGAGCTTCTTGTCCACGTCATCCAGTACATCTTAAGGATACCGCTTTCAAGCCTCGGTACGCAGGTGTTTGCGAATAATAGAAAAAGTGAATCGTTAACAGATCCTAGTGTATCACAAGAACTCAGGATGAAATAATTGTAAATCTTAGGGTCTGCTGACAATTCAAGTTTCGACGTCCCGCGACTTGTTCGCGGGATCCAATTCAATCTTTCTAGGCGCAATATATTCTTGTTTTGCGCAAGATCTATCGATTCCGCGAACAAGTCGCGGAAAGTAGGCTTGAACATAATAAAAGGTCAACAGCCCCTGATTTTATGAATACCTTAGGACGTGTTTGCAATTGAGCAAACAATTTACCGCTCATTTTACAAAATCAATATTTTAGACTAAATAATAACCATGTACCTTCACTAAGAGCAATAATGAAAAAATGGACTGGATTGCTTATTTCCTTATTAATTCTGATTCTCATCGCTTATTACATAATGGGATTCATGGTAGAACGTACACTCAACAAAAATATTCATGCAATTCATAAAACATCTGTGGCAAGCATTTATCTGGATCAATACCAACGTGGCTGGTTCTCATCACGAGCTAATCTGGTACTCGAAATGCATGTACCCGCCCAACAAGTAAAAGATGAAAGTGGAATGACAAAAAACAATCCTCCTGTCGATTTGAATATTAAGTTTCCACTAATGGTTGACCACGGGCCATTTATCTTTACCGACTCAGGGCTGCGTTTTGGATTAGGGTATGTGACAACCAAACCACAAACTCGCTATGGTGCGTTAATCAGTTATTGTAACAATACGATTTTCAGATACTCACTACCTTCTATTCTTACCAAGGGCAAAACAGGGCCTCAGGATTATCAATTTGAATGGCTGGGTTTAACCGCCGAACTTAAAATATCACCGGATATTGAAAAAGTTAAAGGTTATTGGAAGGCTTATGGATTCAATGGAGATGCCGCTAATGTTTCCTTTAAACTGGGCAAAGTGCGCAATGAATTTAAATTTTACTATACTGAAGGCTTGTGGATAGGCCAAACTCATTTATCAGTTCCTTATTTTACCCTAACTGCCGATAATGCCAAAGTAGTTGAAATGGACGCATTTGACTTGAGTTTAGGCTCTGATATCAGCAATAAGTTATTAAACTACAACGCCGATATAAATCTTAAAAAATTAAGTATCAATAATAATACTTACGGCCCAGGCTCCTTCAAGTTAAGCATTAAAAATCTGGATCCATCCGCAATGGCTGACATCAATAAATTGCAATGGACCATGCTGGAAAATAATCAACATCCAGAGTTAAATATGCTGGCCTTGCTTGCTGATTTGCCTAAACTGCTGTCTAAAGGATCGGAGCTTGATTTATCCGAGATGTATTTAACTGTACCGGATGGGACAATCACCGGCAGGCTAAATATAGTTTTGCCCCAAAGCGACATCAGTGATGCGGCACAAATCATGCAAAAAGCGCATGGAGAAGGGCAATTTAAAGCGCCCGCTGCTACTGTAAAAGCGCTCATCACCGCATCATTGGAAGGTAATTCATCTACTAATCAGGCACAATCCAATGGACAAACACAACCAACAACAACTCGAGATCCCGTACCTGAATCCTCAACTACTTCAGACCCAGTAAATGGCACAGTCAATCCGGAAGCCCAGGCAGACGCCATCATAAAGAACTATATTAATAAAGGTCTTTTAAAGGTGGAAGGGAATTATTATATTGTTGATATCAAGATTGAGAATCAACAGTTGTTTATTAATGGAAAACTATTTAGCCCAGAAATGCTCAACTGAGGTCATCGCGCCTTTCTGTTGATCAGTCGTTTATTGTTCATGAACTGCAGAGGAGCTCATCAAGGCAAAACCGGTGAGTTCTTCTGCTTATTTATGAGCCACTTTCATAAAATGATCATAAATCGCTCGGCTGGCCTGGGCGATAGCACGACTCCGTGAATAATCACTGGCTGCCTGCGATTTCACATATACTGCAATGGCAATGTGTCCTTTATTATTAGGCAGTGTGATGATCCCAACGTCACTGGCAAAACGGAACAGTTTTTTAGAACCAGGATATTTTAAATAATCTTGTTCATCAATTGCCCAGGTCCCCGTCTTGTGCGCCACTTTGACATTACCAGGCAGTAATCCTTTGATTCTGCTTCTTCCTGTTCTGCATTGTTCCATAATCTTGATGAGTATTTGTGTGCTGGACTCAGATAGAGCTTCTTTTTTATAAAGCTTTACCAGCAATTTTGCCATTTCATCCGGTGTGGTCGTATCCCGTTTGTCATTCTCAAAACGTTTCCAAGCCAACATTTTATTCTTGAGTGGAATACTATTAAATATTTTTTTCCAGGAATAAACAGAACGAGGTGTTTCCATTAGCGAATGATCCACATGGTTCGTATCCATAAACATCTCGAGAATGGAGCGATTTATTAGTATATTCTTGAATCCAAGTTCATACATGCGTTTCGTAACATATTCTGGTCCATTCACAGTATGCAAAATGGTGTCGCTTGCGCTGTTATCACTATTAGCAAGCATATACTTGAGAATTTGCTGCATTGACATGCTGATTTTTTTTCGCTCACATGCATGATGCAGCGCTCCGGAACCTGGCACGGCATTACTCAGTCCAAGCTTCACTATTCGATTTAGAGAATCTTTTTTTTGGTCAACCCGGTGTAAAAAGGCCATCGCAATAGGCAACTTGATAGTACTTGCCATAAAAAAGCGTTTCGTACTATTGTGGGATATTACCTTATTTTTCTCTATATAGATGGCGGTGATCCCCATTATCGAATTCGATTTTTTCTCGATAGCAGCGATTTTTTTAGCTATTTCGGCATCACTATTGGACGCAAAACAAGCCAATGAACTCAAGACACAAGAAAAGAGACACAGAAAGAAGCTCATTCTTTTTAAAAGTGCACTCTTTGGCAAAGATAATTTTATGTCCATAAAATAGTTTTATATCCCTTGTTCATAATGCATTTGAAACCGTCTCTGTTTAAATACCATTATTTAATAATTGCACTGATTTTAGTAGCTCTTTTCAGGATATATTTTTAGATCGGATTCTCTGTACATGGAAAGGCAAAAGTGACACTATGCGCTCGTTGTTTTTTAAATGATAGAAGGGGCTGTTGTCAGTTGCACTATAACCCAAGCCCTCTTTACTCATAGCTCAACTCAAATAAATTACAGGAGGTATTCATGAAAAAATTCGTTCTTTCTTTAGGTCTCGGTCTTACTCTTGCAGTGAATGCTTTTGCAGACAATGTGCTCGACCAACTCAATTTGCACGTAGTCAAAATTCTAAGCCCCGTCCAAAATGAATCAACCACCGCACAGCTCACATTCAAGGAAATAGAAACGACTCAGGAACATGCATCCAAAGTTACCCTGAATTCATTTTATCAAAAAAAAGGCTCTCAAAATGTATTCGAATTAAAACTCGATAATCTCGCCTACAATTATGGAGATGGAACCAATCCTACTACTGTGATCAGAGGCTCACTTGGAGTTGATTTCACCAAACTACTGCCGCAGGATCAAATCAACTCTATGATTCCCCTGGCAGTTCAGATAATAGAAACGCTCGCTAAAGAATACACTGAAGAAGAATATGGTGATGCAGCATCCATCAAAGCAGTAATCACGTCAACAAACAAAGACAGTGAAGACAATTACACCAGTCTCACTGCCTTAATTTCAGTTAAGATCGATCTCTCCAAGCTGCCCGAGGCAACCCTAAAAGAAGACATTATAATCACGGACATGGTACTTTCATTGAACATCAACTTGAAGACCGGTCTCATCATTGATGCCTTCATAATCAGTAATCCAGAGTACAGTGGATTTAATAATGACGAACAAGGACTTAAAGAACTATTGGATCGACTACTCGCACGCGATGAAGCAGTCATGGAAGAAATTCAAAACATGGTTCAACGATTAGATGACATCGCCTCCATGATTGTTGAAAAACCCAATGATTTCAAATTTTCAGGTCTATTTGGCTCCCGCTCTAAACCCTCTTTATCCTGATTAAAGCTATAATTCTGATCTGGGTCATTTTGGCCCAGCTTCATCTCATTAAAATACTAAGTCCATATAACAGCACTATTTTTTAACCTGTTTTCATAGAATAGTATTTTAATACTTGATAATGTATCGTTCAGTCGACACGTCACTGATACATCTCGTGACTACTTCCTAGAGAGCATGATGCTTTGGATCCTGGTTTCCCTCTTTTTTTGTTGGTTAATTTACCGCGAATTGAACGGTCACATGCCCGTTTTCAAACCTTATGTCACTGTATTATTGCTGTTAGCATTCGCATTTGCATGGGCACCTGTTCAACACTGGAGAACAGAACGACTATTGACTGCCATAGCCAGCCAATTAGCCGACAATCATCTCGTAAAGGTACATTGTAACACCTTGTTTGATACTCTATTCGATGAAGATCCCCGGGTAGGAGGTCATACGGATCCCAAAACAGGGCATATAGTCATTCAATACCCCAGGTGTTCCATTCTAATGAACTATCGTACCCATCCGGATCATGCAAGTCCAGAAGAAATCATTAGCCTGAACATTCTGACTCACGAAAGCATGCATGCCCGTGGTGAGTACAATGAAGCCAAAACAGAATGTCAGGCCGTGCAAAGAAATTACCGAACAGCAAGGCTACTTGGTGTGCCAGAGCCCATCGCCAAAAAAAATGCCCTTGAGTACTATAAAAATCATTATTTGACCCGAAGTGATGGCTATTTTTCTAAAGAGTGCGCGCCTGGAAAAAGTATGGATGAGCACTTGAGTGATTCAATTTGGAATGAATAAACAAACTACGACATTCAGACGAACCCTCTTCAATCATAAAACGTGATGATCTGTTGTGAATCAAGGTTACCCAGATATTGAGATAACCCTTGATGAATAGATCATCCTATTGAGGCAGATCGCATTGTTCATCACATTCTTTCAAATGGACACGCTCTAAAACATCGCTAATAATTTTCACCTTCGACAGATTACGACGAGTATTATCCGATAAAATCACTTGTGCCGAGGTCACTTGATTACCAGTGTACTGGAGAGCGATGCCTCCAATACCTAATTGATTCAATTGGCGGTATTCCAGAATGTCTTTGTATTGTAAATAACGCCCAAAATAATAATCTTTAAAATCAGGGCTATCCAAAGCAATATATCCATTCTTATTACTATCATAATCCTGCAGCTGTTTGAGCGAACTCACAATATCAAGCTTATCCTCATTAGGCACTACTTTTAAAAAAATCAGCGCGTCACCGTCAATCAAGCTTTGGGGTGTCACGGTGCTGTGTCTGCCGTCGTAGTCAAAAGCAAGAACGGTAGAATTTAAAACGGGGCCTATATGATGAGCAGGCGATTGGTGGAGAAAAAAATAAATTACGCTGGCTAATATAAAAAAAAGCAATATCCCTTTCAATCCCATGCTTGTCCTTAATAATAAAGATAAGTTCTTTGCTGCTCATGCTCTTAACATCATAATATACTACAGGGATATTTAAAATGATTCACCGATGGACGCTAAAACAACTTATTAATATCGAGGTGTGTTGGGATTTGCACTGCAAATCGCAAATCATCCAAATTTATGTGATTTGAATCTAATTCTTAAGTTTCGATAGAGTGCACTCAGCACAAAGACCTTTGATTTCTACAGTGCAATTGATAATTGAAAACTGGATGGCGTTAGCCGATTCAGTTACAGAGGTAAAATCGATAACGCATTCCAATTCTTTAACAAAATCACATTGATTACAGATAAGAAATTGAGACTGCCCCACGTGATGACCATGCAAACAGGCGACATAAGACTTAAGGCTGTCAATACAGTGAATAAATCCCTCCTGATGCCAAAACTGAATCGCACGATAGACTGTAGGCGGCTTGGGATTCTCAATTTCCAAAGACAAGCGCTGCAATATTTCGTAAGCTCCGAGAGGTTTTCTCTCATCAACCAATATTTTAAGAACGCGCTCTCTTGGCTCTGTAAATCGGTAACCATGGCTCATACAATGATTATATGCTCTATCCAACAAATTATGTTTCATTAGCCATCTTTACGTTTAATCATTAGAACGCACTATTTTATCATAATTTCAATGAAAAATTATCAATTCAAGAAAACCATTGGGTTACATAAATTTGTAGCCCCCTACCACATCATCCCAAGCGCAGCGCTGTCTCTTAATCAGAGCATTGGCTAAACACAGTGGTTCCCGCGGTCGATGCCGCGGGAATTCGGTTGAGATATGAGGAATTGCCATGCTTCGAATTTCCGCGGCATCGACCGCGGAATCCATACCTTAGAGCTGGACTGAATTTTGAAGATGTGGAGAAGATTCAAAGTGCCGCGAGGATGAGGGATGACGTGGCAGGAAGTTACATAAATTTAATATTGTGTCTAAAAATTATTTAATCTTACTTGCTCTTCAACAATTGAGTGTTATATTATAACACTTCTTTGGAGGTTGATATGCACTTAAAGCGATCACGGTGCCCTTTAACATCGCTTTAATCATTTAAATAGAGGAAACCAATGTATTATTATAACTATAGATTCCATCTTTCTGATGATACCCAACTTCCCGATCCCCAAAAAATTGAACGAATTTTGACTGAAGCGAAAGAATTAGATGTAGTGCGTATTGCAATCAATGTCACTGATACTAACAAAAGCATCAGTTTATTGAGTTCCTCCAAAGACCAAAAGGCCATTCAAAATCAGGTAAACCAACTTTTATTGGCAGAAGAAATCACCTTAAGTGAATTGTTCGAGTCTGAAGCCATTTGGCATGAAAATAAAATAAAACATAAAGATCACACACATTCACCACAAACATTACATTCCAAGCATTCTAAAAAACACGAGAAAAAGACCAAGCACCCTCACTCCCATAATCACCACCACGGTCATCACCATGGCCATAGTCACGATCATGATCACCATGACAATCATTGGCTGAAAGCAACTTTGGGATTAATTTGGGGTATAGGATTACTTGCCCTCTCTATTGCAAGTTTTAATATACCAATGATGGCCTATTACGTCGTAACCGGGCTTACTACACTAATGACCTTCTATTTAGGTCGCACTGTTTATCAATCAGCCTGGCATACCTTGCAGAGTTTAAATTGGGATACTACGACTTTATACGCAATAAGTACTTTGACCATTGTGGGCGTCTCTTTAGCCAGTATGTTTGTCCCCGGATTACCGATGATGTTTGAGGCAGCCCCATTAGTTTTAGGCTTTTGGCATTTAGGTGAAGGTATTGAGCATACCCTAATCGATAAAATCAATAAAAAACTGGATGTTCGCGATTGCGTGCCTCCATTCGTACAATTAAATGGAGAAACGGATAAGGAAATTTCAGTCAAGCAATTAATTCCCAACGATATTATTATAGTAAACAAGGGAGAGGTAATTCCCGTCGATGGTGTGTTAACACAGGATGCGCTTCTTTATACCACACGAGTCGATGGCTCCCCCAACCTCCGCACTTTTAAAGCCGGTGATGAAGTTAAATCAGGCATGCGCCTGGCAGACCACATTCCCTCATTGGAACTACGTGTTTCCAAAACCTATCAAAATTCTCATCTCTCATTAATCGCAAAAAATATCAGTAAAGCGAACCATGAGAAAGCACCGGTTGAGCTGTTTGCGGATCAAGTCATATACTATTTCATCCCTGGTTTACTCGCTGTTGCCCTGGTATCCGGCCTTGTCATCGGTACGTTATTTACCCCCGCGATTGCACTTCAATGCGTTATCTCTGTTCTAGTCAGCGCATGTCCCTGCGCTTTAAGCCTGATTACTCCCATGGCGGTTAAAATTGGTATGAAAAAAGCCTCTGAGCAAGGGATTCATTTTAAAAATGGAAAAGCCTTGCAAGCGACTTCTGATATAGACAGCATTGTTTTTGATCTGAATGGAACCCTTACCGAAGGCAAGATTGCTGTGGAGTCATTGCGTATTTCCGATGAAACACTTTTGAGCCATGTCGCATTATTAGAAGCCGAATCCGATCACCCTGCAGCTAAAGTTATTAAATCGCATATCCATAGTCAAGGCATAGTCCCAGGTGAATCTTTAGAAATTACTTCTGTTGATAAAAGCCATCACTCCGGAATAAAAGGGATAATTAATGGTGAATCCTTCCTCATTGGTAATAAAGACATGCTCAGTGCCAATGGAATATCTCAATACAACAAGCCTTTTGATAATCCTGACAACGGTTCTATTTATATTGTGCGTGGCACTGCGGTAATCGGTCAAATTGCCTTAACCGACCCTTTGCGTCCAGATGCTGTTGCAACAGTCAACCAGTTAAAACGCCTTGGCAAAACGGTACATATTTGTACCGGTGCCGACAGGGTAACAGCAGAGCGGTATGCTACTTTATTGGGGATTTCCAAAACGAATATTGCTGCGAATGCAGTCGGAGTGATGACTAATCCCAATGAACAATCAAAATCAGACTACATTCAAAAACTGCAGGCAACAGGCAAAAAAGTCGCGATGGTGGGTGATGCCGCAAATGATCTTACAGCGATAGCCTACTCAAACATAGGCATCGCAGTTCAATCCAGTATCGGTGATGCCGCTACGCAGCAGCATGCCGGCATAGTAGTCCAACAAGGTGTCTTATTCCCCATTGCTTCAGCATTTGATGTGGCTAAAAAAACCAAAGATAATATTTTTCAAAACCTGTTTATAAGCCTGGCCTATAATTCAGGAATTACCGCGGTTGCAGCAGGATTGTTTGTTGCCGTAGGTTTTGCCTTGAACCCCGTCCTGGGTGTTGCATTGATGGTACTTGAATCCACCATTGTACTAGCAAATTTATATCGTTTTAAACACCAGAACATTGTGTCTGCAGAAGCCCATAATACAAAGGCATCTCCTGCATCTGATGATACCACTACGAACATTCTAAACAGTTTGAATCATCGTTCACGACCTGATGCAAGCTTAACGAAACTACAAGAATCCAGTCCAATACACGGTCAAACCGGAACCTTATTTGCCTTCACCCCGAGGCGCTCTACTAATGATAAAAATGATGGAATCCATAAACCACAGGCCTGTGGATTGCAATAATGAACTGAGCACGAATACATCCAAAAACGCATCACATTGATAAAACTTGCAATTTAACAGCCCCTCAAATATTCTGAGGATCAAATAATAATACAGGGAGTCATTATGCCACGAGGTAACATATCAACAGATGAAGTTGGAAAAGCAGGAACTTTACTCAGTCTGGCTAACATGCTCTTGGCACCACTCTACTGGGCAGATACTCGACTGGGTCTTTCAGCAACAATTCTCGGTACTGTCGCATTTCTTTATGGCGCTCATGAGATAGGTAAAAATCGTAGGCCAATAGAAAATGCAACCAACCGTGCAAATAGTTTTTTTGGCGCAAAAACGGGAGATCAGAGCACTGAAATGCATAATGCACTGGCGAATATTGCAGCGGGTGGGGCTGCGATGTTCGATGAAGTATTCCCCGAAAACAAAACAAAACCCAGATAATCTATCCAGATCGCAACATAAGGCAACAACGTCGATTGATTGAGCGATTAAGAGCCACTCTCCAATATAAGAAGGAAGTGGCTGCACCAGAAATTCGTTGAACAATGTTCACCACCGAAACCAGATATCCTGTCTACTGTCCTTTTAAATACGATATGATTATTCAGATTCGATACTGAATAGTGTCACATCCTGAACATCCTCCGTTCAGGAACAGGATGTTAAAGCAGCCATCATTCAATATTCTGAATAACCTGCGCTTCAATGACCGCTTCCAGACAGTATTATTTTTAACACACATGAATGAATGAGGAGCCTGTCCTCATAAACAGCTTATAGCTACCCGCCTCTATTTAAGTTGCATCTGAGTGCGTTGAGAGTCGTCCTGTTTTATTGCCTCTCGTTCTTCTCCTATTTCGCTTTTCCAGGTACTTGCAAAGGCTTTGGAAGCTTCGGTTTTGAGAGCAGATTTACTGGCATCATAGGCGTCAATTAAATCAACCAGATCATTATTATAGGTAGCCTTAATACTGCTCACTGGTGATTGAAAATCAGCTGCTATTTTGGCCGCCAAATCGATTGACGCCCGATGCTCAATTCCATCTTGCTTCACCGGTTGTATGATGATTCTGGGTTGTTCTCCAAATAACCATTTAGACAAGATACCCGGTTTATATACCTGAATTGTAGCTGATGCTTTCGCACTATCATCCGTTAAGGTTAGCGTACCTTCATAGCCTGTAAACACATTAAGCCATGAGCTGGGTTTATCCACAGAGGCCTTAACATCCGCACTAACGTGTGGAAATACACCTTTAGGATTCGCGGTAGACTGAAGCAATAAATCCAGTTTGATAAAAGTAGGGTCATCACCAAGAATACTGGAATGAAATTCATACCCAGGATTAATTTTTACGAAATTAAGCTCAAAAGGTTCTTTTTTAAGCTGATCATACATTTCCTGTAAAAAAGCCCTATCAAAATCTTGTCCATCATTACAACCCCTTACATTTTTAACAAGCGCCTCAAATGTCATTTTATTTTTTTCTGCAATACTGGGATTGTGCATATCGGTATGGAGCATTATGGCTTGAAACGATAGCAAATATGCGGCATCTGAATTAATGAATACCCCTGGATTTTGCTCACAAAAAGTTTGGCTAAAACTCTCAACTAACCTGCCGATTTTCTGAGCTTCCCCTGGCAATTTAAAGGCTTTTAAAAACGTTCTTAGACCCGTGATAAAACTCTGCCCTCCAAAGTCCAGCTTAGGAGTAAAAGCACTTAAAACAGCCTGACTTTCAGCATCTGGAAGACTCAGATAATCACCAACAGCCTCTAAATCCAGATTTTGTTTTTGTTTTATAAAGAACTCTGCGATTTCCTCTTCAACCTGAACCTCTTCCTCACCCACTAATAAATCCTTTATTTTTTGGATTCCATTTTTAGGCTTGATGTTAAAGGCTTCAACAATTTCTCTCTGTGCGGTTGTTATTTTGGGATGCATACCTAAATCTCCTAACGGATTCATTCATCATAATTTTCCTAAATTAGAGACAAAGAATGAGACAAAAATAATCCATATGAATACATTATGACTTAAATGAATAAAAATAGGAAATTATAATTAAATTAGTATTTAATCCACACGAGATTGAAGAGCTCCGCCAGCGTGCCTGATGTCACTGTGTTCTCAGAAACTCACTGTACTGATCTTCATTAAAACCCAATGCAATTGTTTTGCCATTTTGGACCAGAACAGGTCGCTTAATCAGGGATGGATTGGCTATAATAAAATTAATTTTTTCCGATAAATTCAACACCTCGAACTGCTCTTTGTATTTTCGGTAGGTCATTCCTTTTTTGTTTATAGGGAGTTCACCAGCAGAATCACCCCACGATTCGATTTGTTCTTTTGTTGGTGGCGATTTTTTAAAATCAATAAACTCGTAATCAATTTTATTGTGTTCCAGGAATTTGCGAGCTTTTTTAACAGTATCGCAATTGGGTATTGCAAACATTAAAATCATTGGTGTCCGTAGTATTATTGTACGTTGGTATATCTTATCCGCATGCTCCTGTATTGCAACGATTTTTTAATGCCGGCTCCCCTAGCAAGAACGAGATTAAAGTATTAATCAATCTCAACTCACCACAGACAAACGGATTACCTCCGTATGAAGGCAACTTACTCTTAGGGCATTTTGTTGTTACACTTAATCTGATTCACCCAATACATGTGCCTCATCATCAGAACAATGGACGTTATAATGAAGCGCCAACCAGCCTTTAAAATACATAACCTGACCAAAACTTATCAAATGGGTGAAGTACAAATCCATGCATTGCAGCAGGTTAATCTGGAATTATATCAAGGTGAATTAGTTGTACTTTTAGGGCCTTCGGGTAGCGGTAAATCAACGCTGCTTAACATAATAGGAGGCCTTGATGTACCTACTTCTGGAGAAGTCATTTACAAAGATCACATCATCACGGCGTCTAGTGAACATGAGCTGACTCGATATCGACGTGAGCATATTGGATTTGTCTTTCAATTTTATAATTTAATTTCCAATTTAACAGCCTTGGAGAACGTATCAATCGTTACCGAGATTGCAGAGCGCCCCATGGACTCGCTGGAGGCAATCAAACTATTGGGGCTGGAGCATCGAATAGCACACTTCCCATCCCAACTATCGGGAGGTGAACAGCAACGAGTGGCCATTGCCCGCGCCATAGCCAAACAACCCGATGTACTTCTCTGTGATGAACCCACAGGAGCCCTTGATTGTGAAACGGGCAAAATCGTATTGGAAACCCTTGAGATTGCAAATACAAAACTCAACACAACCGTAGTCATCATTACCCACAATTTAGTTATTGGTGAAATGGCGGACCGGATAATCCATATCGCGGATGGTCGAATCGCTGGAATTATCGAAAACAAAAACAAACGAAAAGCCGCTGATTTATCATGGTAAAGAGCTTAAATAAGAAATTATTTCGTGATTTATTCAAGCTTAAAGGCCAGGTTATTACCATAGCTTTGGTAGTATGCAGCGGGATTAGCGTTTTAATATCATCATTCAGTACCTATCAATCGTTGTCCCAGGCGCAACAGACGTTTTACTCCGATTATCATTTTGCCCACGTATTTGCGAGTTTAAAACGAGCGCCTGTTTCCATGCACAAAAGAATAGAAGAAATACCTGGCGTATCTCAAGTGGAAACACGCATTGTTGAAGACGTCACTCTGGATTTGCCCTGGTTACAGGAACCAGCTATCGGGCGTTTTATATCCATACCCGACGCCAGACCATCTCATTTGAATCAGTTATTTTTACGCAAAGGACGTTTTCTTGAGGCTGGCAAAGCCAATGAGATCCTGGTTAATGAAGGCTTTGCTGAAGCTCATTCGATAAAACCCGGGGATCACATTTACGCCCTGTTAAACGGTCATCGTCAACTCCTGCGCATCGTAGGCATCGTCTTATCTCCAGAATACGTTTATGCCATTCGTGGTGAAGATCTCCTCCCCGATAATAAACATTTTGGGGTATTCTGGATGAACCACAAAGCACTCAGTGCTGCATTCGGAATGCAAGAAGGATTTAATGATATCAGTTTAACTTTGGCACCCAATGCATCAGAACAATTAGTGCGCAACAAGCTGGAACAATTATTCCTGGATTACGGCTTATCAATCACCTATCCCAGAAAAGAACAAGTATCGGATCGATTCGTAACCAATGAAATCAAGCAACAAAAAATTATAGCCTCCGTTATTCCACCTATTTTCCTGATAGTTGCTTCATTTTTATTAAATTTAGTTACAGGAAGACTGGTACAAAACCAACGAGAACAAATCGCTTTATTAAAAGCACTCGGTTATACTAATACGTCGATCATCCTTTATTATGCAAAACTCGTTCTGGTTATTGTATTTTGTGGTGCCATACTGGGGATAAGCCTGGGAGCTTGGTTTGGTCAATTAATGACTCAGCTCTATGCTGAATACTTCCGATTTCCCATCTTCAATTATTCATTTTCAATACAAGCCGCAATTATAGGCGTTTTAGTCAGTTTATTTTCAGCGGGATCCGGAGCCTTAAGATCAATACATCAAGTAGTGAATCTCGCTCCAGCGGTAGCGATGCGCCCTCCAGCACCTCCCATATACAGGACACTTCGCCTGGAGCAGATTGGTTTTATCTCTCGTTGTTCGGCAAGCGCGAAAATGTTTTACCGCCACACCTTCAGACATTTATTGCGTACTGTTATTACATCCGTTGGCATTGCTTTAGCAATGTCTATAGTCATCTTGGGACTCTTTTGGCAGGATGCCATTAACTATTTAATCAAAACGCAATTTTTGATGTCACAGAAAAACGATGCAACCGTGTCATTCACCCAGCAAGTGCAAGATAACGTGCTCGTTGAACTCAGGCATATCAAAGGGATTCTCAATTCGGAAGGGTATCGCCTGTCTCCAGCTTTATTAAGCCATCAAAACTATTCGGAACAAACGGCATTATATGGCATCCCATCCGACGCCAAATTAAAAATTATTCTCGATGATCATAAGAATCCAATTTCCATCCCAGAGCATGCCTTGGTATTGAGCCAAGGTTTGGCTGAGCGATTGCATGCAAGACTGGGTGATTGGATTCACATCAACATGCTTGAAGGGAACAGAGCAAAAACCCGGCTTGAAGTTCAAGGAATAGTAAATGATTATGTAGGAATGTTCGCCTACACGAATATTCGTTTAATGAATCGAATTCAGAATGAAGATCATCTGATAAATCGTGCCGGCATTTCTATTGATCCTCAGTACATGAATCAGTTATATAAGGAAATCAAACAAATACCTAAAGTCAGTTCGATAACGTTTAATAATTCAATTGTGCAAACCTTTAAAGAAACCTTTGCAAAACACATACTGGTTTTTACTTCAATATTAACCGGGTTTGCACTGGTTATCGCGATTGCTGTGGTTTATAACAATGCCATCATTATTCTGGCTGAGCGTTCATGGGAATTGTCCACATTAAGAGTATTGGGTTTCACTGAGCAAGAAGTATCTAAAATCCTCTTTTATACCATTATTTTGGAAGTACTTTTAGCGATACCTATGGGCATTCTCTTTGGATATTGGATTTCATGGTCTATATTAGAGTTAATGCAGACTGACTGGTTTAAAATTCCTTTTATAATAGAAGCAAAAACCTATGCAATATCCATAATTGTAGTAGTGGTTTCAAGCATCATCAGTATGTTGATTATTAAAAAACGAGTACAACAACTCAATTTAACTGCTGTATTGAAAGTAGGTGATTAGTGCCAGTACTTAATTCAAAATTAAAAAAATACCTAGGACTTTTTATTGTATCAGTCTTGTGTCTGAGCATTATTTTTTGGTTAATCTTGCCAACACCAATCAAGGTGCAACTGGCTGAAGTTAGCTATGGTCCCTATTCAGAATACATCGAAGAAGATGCAAAGACGCGAGCGATAAAAATATACACGATAACCGCCCCGGTGATGGGAAAATTACTCCGAATCAACTACCTTGAAGGCGATTCGGTACACCAGAATGACATACTGGCAACCATTCTACCGGCCTTACCCTCTTTACTGGATGTGCGAGCCAAAGAGCAACTGGAACAAGAGCTAGGCGCTGCCGAAGCCCAGTACGAGGAAGCGAAAGCCATTTTGGAACAAGCCAAAGCAGCATTAGATACAGCCCTTTCGGATTTTAACAGAAAAAAATCTTTAGTAGCGAAGGGATACGTCAGTCCAAGTGATATAGAACATACTGAATTAGAATACAAGCTAAAACAAAAAATCGTGCATGCCGCCGAACGAAAAGTGCATAGTGCCGAACACGATATTGAAAAAATTAAAGCGTCTTTAAGCGCAACAACAGAGAATCAAAATTACTCTCAAGAGAAAGTTAACCTTTTTGCTCCAATCTCGGGAAAAATATTACGAATTAATCAAAAAAGTGAGAGTACCCTCAATGTAGGCACCAATATCATGGAACTGGCTGACGTCACCCAACTGGAAATAGTAGCGGATGTCCTAAGTACCGATGCGGCTCAAATCCCCAATAAAGCCAAGGTATTAATTAAGCGATGGGGTGGGCCTAAAGATTTAACAGGGACTGTACGCACCGTTGAGCCAAGTGGCTATACTAAAATTTCAGCTCTGGGAGTCGAGGAACAACGAGTCAATGTCATTATCGATATTACCTCTCCTCACGAACAATGGAACAATCTTGGGGATGAGTTTCGGGTTGATGTCGATATTTTTATATACGAATCAGAAAAAGAATTGCTAGTGCCGATGAGTGCTTTATTTCGAGACTCTGAACAGTGGGCAGTATTCGTCGCTGAACATGGCAAAGCCATCAAACGAATAATTGAAATAAAACGGCATAATTTGGATGCTGCAATTGTGGCAAGCGGAATCAAGGAAGGAGAACAGGTAGTGCTTTATCCCGGAAACCTAATCAGTAATGGGGTGAGAATCAAAGAATAAGTAATGAACCCTGAAATTACCTTATTTCCCATAAACTTCCAACACGCCAAAATTCATGTTCCAACACCATAACCCGTTTGATCTCTAATTGAATAAAGGAATCATTTATCGACCTGGAACCTTTAGAACATTTCAGATTGATCTTAAAAAGGACAAAGGATAATATACTCTCACACCACACCAAAAGAGAGAACCATGTTTTCAAAAAAACAAAAAAGCGATTTCACCTCACAAGATTTTCATAAAATTCTTCAAAATTATACCGCTCAAGAAGATTTGGTATTACGCCAGTTACAAGATGGCTCTATGTCAAAAATCCAGGCCCAATCTGAACTACAACGCTTATCCAGCTTAAAGAGTTCGTATCGCGAGAACATGCAAGCGGCGCTCGAAGAGGAGCAGCGCTCTTCTTATTCACCAAAATAACCGGATTTTCTGGCTTGGAACACTCGTTGAATGAGTTAAAAACGTTCAACGTGCGCTGCGTTTATCTTTGATTCAACGATGTTCACTGCCGTTTAAATTCTAGTGAGGAATTTAAACGCTTCTCAAAGTTTAGGTAATGCCTCTAAATTCCATTTGTATCACCCTCATTGGTGCATATGGCATTTAGAGGATAAATTAAATTGCAATCAGCGGTCATTATAAACTTAAGGGTTATTGCATACAGAAGGTTGGATAGCTCCGTGTTCTAGCAATAATGCGATTATTTTTTCCATATGTTCCGTCTCATTAAACGTTGTTTTACAAAGATGCAAAGGAGTATTATCGTGATTATCTTTTGCATTAATGTCGACATGAGTATTCTCAATGAGCCAGTGAACTACCGCTAAATTGCCTGATTTTACGGCATAATGCAGCACGCTAAACCCTTCTGAGTCAGTTAAATCGGTTCTGGCCCCGTGTGCAATAAGAGTTTGCACCGCAGAAAGCCTTCCCAACTCAGCAGCGAGCATCAAAGGTGTTCTTCCAAGGAAATCAAGAGGATCTTTATTGATACTCAATTTACAACATTCTTCAATAAGAGGCTGGTTCGAGTAACGGGCAGCATAATGTAAGGGTGAGCAGCCCTTACTGTCAGTAAGGGTAGTTCCATCTTTAACCTGTAGTAAAAGAAGGGTGCTTTCAAATTTATTGTTTAAAATTGCTGTATGTATGGGGTAGTGAGTATGATTATTCTTGATGTAAGCAAGCTCGCCATCGGTTGCCAATGTTTCTTTTATTAACTCATCAAAACCCTGAAGTGCCATCTGATGTAACACCGTATTACCATTGTTATCTTGATGATTTAAAGGTTGATTTCCTTTATCTTTTAATAGATTAAAAATCTTGACTTTGTTCTGCCTCAGCTGAGCATCATGAAGAATGGGTACAATGAGCGCACTAAACAATGGGTATTGATTTTGCTTACTAAGAATACAGGTATCCGCCCCCAAAGAAAGCAAGATTTTTATGGTGGTTAAATGACCTTCAAGAGCGGCTAAATGTAATGGCGTTAAGCCATCTATATTTTTATCATTTAATAAAGATTGTTGTGGTTTTAACGAGAACAGAACTCGATCAAACCCCATTGATGCGAGAGCAGAAATGACACTTTCTCCATCCAGGAGCGGATTTGATTTCCCAATATCCTGCGTTGTTTCGGGTAAAATAAGATCCAGGTATAACTCTGTAACTTCTTTATATTGGTCAAACTGTTCCGTTTCATTTCCCGAGAAATCGATATCAGTTGATACGTGCTCATGAAACCATTGCTTTAAAAGTTCAAGATTATTTGAGAAGGATTGATCAGCATTGATTCCTATCTCAGAGCATAATAAATTAAAATTCATTGTTTAATATCCTTGAGTTAAATTTTAAATGATCTTTCTTCATTTTTAACATGTTCTTCATCTTTTTGCTGTTTCGGGGTATCCATTTGAGTTTTAAATTTACTCTTGAACTCTTTAAAGCTTTGAGCTGCCTTATCCTGATCAATTGCTCCATCTTTAGTGAGATAAGTCTTTCCACTGGATCCCCAATAACGGTGGGATGCAATAGCCTTCAACACGTGTTCTGATTTAGCCGAGCCAAAAAAATTACATCGTTCTTCTATGGACAATTTACTCATTTCATTTTCAATTCGGGTTGCTTTGGCGTTCATACCTACAGTGAAGAATCCAGCCTTCTCTTTAAATCCATTAATTACTTTTTTTACTTCTTGAGATGCTTTGTCCGCTTTTAATCTACTCACAGTAGTTTCTAATTCTTTTAAAATAGTGTCACGCTCACCGGAATTTGTCGCACTATTAATTTGTTTTTGCTTATCACGAATATAATCATTCATTACCTGATCATGTTCACTAAATTTTAATTTTTTAAGATCTGTAAAAACATTCTTAAACTCTGGATTATTAATCATAAACAATCGATCGACCGCTTCCCTTATGGGCATGCGTTCAGAAGAATCTGGTTTGATTAATCCTTTAATTAGTTCCTTGTATTCTGCCCCTTCTTTCGTCTTAAAAACATCACTATCAAAATTATAATGTGCCCCATCATCTCCAATAGCTCTCTTACCAGAGGTATAATAGTATAAATTTTTCCCCAAAATATAAGCATGAACAGAATCTGCATTTAATGTATACTGACCAAACTCGGGAGGACGAAACCCCGGTGTTGATAGCATTCCACTGTATTCATTTCCTGGTATCCCAGGACGGTACTGTCCCACTTTATCTGTAAATAGAAAACTCTTGGTATCCGCAAGACGAATTTTATTCTCTTCATCGACCAACCAATTGGTGATTTTTGCATCAGGAAACATACATCCTGCTTCTTGAATTTCCAACAGAGTAGTTGACATTTGTTCAAAAATTTTACCAGTATTTTCTACCAACTCAGGCACAGTAGTGATTTGTTCACGTTGTTGATCAACACTGCCTCCTTTACAAAATTCAGTAACAAGAATTGTTCTCTGTATAGGATACCCATCATAATCTTTACCTATAGCAGTCCTCTCTGCATCTATTGGAGCAAATTTATCTCCCAGTTTCTCTCGTAAATGAGATTCAATATTTCTGGGCATATTGAGGCGGTAATCTACTTTTAAAACGGATTCACTGCCATCTTTGAGTCGTGTAACTTTGAAGTTTTTAGAGTTACCTCCACCCAAAAAACTAATTTCATGATTTTTAAGAAATTGACGAAAAGCGTTTGCCTCTTCACTCTTATCAGCTGCTGGATAGAGTTCTTTGAGTTCAGTGTCTAAATCTGCTGCCCTACCTTTATTCAATACATCAAGATATGCTGCCCTGCCTTTATTCAATATATCAAGAAGTTGATTAATTTTCTCGGGAGACATATTGGCAATAACTTCAGTCAAAGAGGACGATTTTTTTGAAGAGCTAAACGAAGAAATTCCCAGACTTGTTCGTTGATATTGTATCTCTTTAAATAATGTATCATGAGCAGCTTGATAACCGGGAGAACCTGCTATTTGACTTGGTTTGTACTTATAATCTACCTCTTGTATTTTCTTTTGTATTTCTTTTAGAGTATCTATTTTACCGGAATCTTTGTCTTGTTGGTTATACTGGTCAATCAGTTGATTTATTTCCCTGGTGAATTTATCCATGCCACTACGAGGTAATGCACCATGTGCAAAATTAGAAAGACGTGGCATTGGCTTTGTGGGAGGAAGTTTAGGCTTCCTTTGAAGTAACTTGGAAAGCATAATGATCTTACCTAATAGTTTAGGGATATGATTAAATTATATACTCTAAGTTGTTTTTTTGTCTGAATTTTGTCAGTTTTGCCTATTCCTTTACATTTTAGATGGATGTAACGGAACACGAATCGGATTATGAAGGCATAAAAGAAGGTCAGCGAAGTAGCCGATAGAGGGTCAGATCTTGCCCTTTGCCTCTTGTGTGATGTTGCTTGATAATTCCTCTGATAGATAAATCACCTCTCTTTAGTGGCACTTATTTTTACTATAAATACCGTATTTAATACGGTTTCTATTATGGACCAGCATATTTACAATCAATTTAGTCCTGTATTTCCTGGTTAAGTAGACACACGAAATACCAGATGCTTGTTCAATTATTTAAAATTCTTTGGAGATTTAATATGCGTTTTTATTTTTTTAAATGCACACAAGATCACATTTTGACAAAATTAAGAGAGCTTGACCCAAATACGAGTTCGTTGGATTTGAGCTATAGTCACCTCATCGACAGAAGCGGAGCAGAACTCGTTACAATGACGCAACTTTTCCCACAGGGCCTACGTTCGTTAGATTTAAGCTGGAATAGGCTTGGTTTGAAATCTGTGCAAGAACTTGTTGCAATCATAAAAGCTTTACCACAAGGTTTGATAACACTGGATTTTTCATTTAATCATATCGGCTCAAAAACCGACGATGAATTAATAGAGATTTTCAGTGCATTTAAAGAGACCTCCATCACAAAGATGAGAATTGAAAACAGCATCTCTCTAAGACCGGAAGTCTGGAAGCTGCTCAATGAAATATTGTTAAATAACAAAGAAAAACATTCTCAAGCCGAACAATCACAAGAACCAAGCTTAATGGTATGACAGGCTTACAAAGGCTGATTAATTTGCCAGTCAAACAAAAGGCCCGCCGAATAAGGAGAGGCAAAAGACAGAGGGTCAGGTAATCCCCCCGAAAAATAATTGATGCCAAAAATAGAATTTTCTCATAATCTATGCTGGAGGAGATTCTGCATGAAAAGATCAAAATTTAGTGACAATCAAATACTATCGATTCTAAAAC
>NZ_RZGU01000026.1:0-54920 GCF_003990085.1 Legionella sp. km535
CTTGCAACTAAATCTTATACACATCTTCACAAACCAGTCCGGTTCTACTTTATGGATCCCGCGGTCTTCGCCGCGGGATTTCGAAATGCAGCATGTACTCACATATCATGCGAATTCCCGCTGCTGTGACCGCGGGATCCCATGTTTTAGCACAGCCATCCTGGTTCTGCGATCAAATCCGCTGGTCGTGGACAAGATGTGATCAAGAGACAATTGCTTGCAACCAGAATTTTATGCACAAACTATAAGCTTCGATTTAGAAACATGAGAAACTATGATCCTGTTTGCAAACAAGCAGGCTACAACTCCTGGTTCCGGGGTCACAGCTGCGGAAACTCGAAATGCAGTAATTTATTTTTTTAAATAAACATCAAACCGGACTGTTTTACCCTCAAAACTACTATCAGGCTCTAACAACGGTTTCGTTTTTTGAGGCCATTTTACAACGACCCTTTGCTTCACATGTGATATCGCTGTTGTTAATAAGTCCAATGCATCTTCATCAGTACCAATCATCTGCTGTAAAACCTGCATGTCCTTTTTCACCAAAGCAGATTTACTTCGTTGTGGGTGCATGGGATCAATATAGACAACATCAGGATACTCAGTGTCAGCAAGACTTATCAAATAGGAACGGGCATCACCAGCATGAAGAGAAACATTTAATTTGTGTTTGTCCGATTCATCCTGATGGCCGATTGCATCGGATAATAAAGAAGCCATTAGAGGATTACGCTCCAACATGACAACCTGTGCGCCAAAACTGGCTAAAATCGCAGCATCTCGTCCCCACCCTGCTGTTGCATCAAAAATTTTAACCCCCGGTGCTGGTTTGCATGCACGAATCAAACCTTGTTTTTTTCCTTCTGATCGACGCTTACTCCAGGTTAAGGCAGTAAAATCTGCTGATAAAAGTGAGAAACCAGGTATTTTCAAAGTCAACTTACTTGAAGTGAGGTACAAACAGCTAGAGGCGTCTTTATCAAGGATAAAATCAAGTTGTTTTGCCAGGAGTTCTGCTTTGTCCCGCAATTCATCGCACTCATATCCTACTGATGTTATAAAGTTCATGATTGCGACAATAAATGATCGACATAATGTGCGAGGGACTGATAAACAGGCACCTCAGGATAAGCTTTTAATCCAGCGAGATCAGTCATAGATGACAACACCATAACTGGACTGGCACCAGCCGCATAGGCAGCCTCAATATCCGATACACGATCCCCGACAAAAGGTACACTATTAAGAGAGCAACTAAACTTCTTCGCTAAATTGAGTAACATGCCAGGTTTTGGTTTTCGACAAAAACAGTGCTCTGATGGGAGATGAATACAATAGTCAATTGCATCAATTCGCCCCCCAACCGACTCAATTGTCTGTATCATCTTCAAATGTATCGCTGCCAGCTCATCTTCTGTGTAAAAGCCTCTGGAAACACCGGACTGATTGGTAGCCACGCCAATGGTGTATCCCGCTTTAGTCAATTGAGCAATTGCCTGAATGCTTTCAGGAATAAGAATAAACTCCTCTACACTTTTAATATAGTGTAGAGAGTCCTGGTTTATTATCCCGTCACGATCCAGTAAGATTAATTGAGTCATGACAACTGTAACATTGAAATATCAGCAACGCCCTGTAATAAATCGTTTAATTGGGATAACAATGCCAACCGGTTCTTTTTTATAGCCTTATCATCAACCATAACCATCACATTATCAAAAAAGGCATCAACTGGCTCTTTCAAATGGGCTAGCTGCTTGAGTAATAATCCGTAATTGGCATCGCGATATAGAGAATCAACAGATTCTTTAACAGCATTTATGTGAGTATAAAGTGCTTGTTCAGCTCCTTCTTCTATAATATCCGCGTTAATATCCCCTTCCAGATCTCTTGTATCTGCGTGAGCCAATAAATTATTAACCCGTTTACAGGCCGCTGAAAGTGATGCAGCTTCAGGTAAGCTAATAAAGAGTTTTAGTGCATTTAACCGCAAATCCAGATCATAAAGCCAGTCGTCCTGTCGAGCACGTACGGCCTGAACCAGATCAGAGCTCACCCCTTGGCCTTGATAGTAAGATTGAAGCCTCTCAAGAATGAACGTCTTTAACTCAAGAACAGCAGCCTGATCCATAGTCACTGTCTCACCATAGTTTGCTGTAGCTTCATCAATCAAGGTCGATAAATTAAGAGGTGAAGGTGTTGCTATTAAAATACGAACCACGGCTAAAGCATGACGCCGCAATTTAAATGGATCTTTCACTCCAGTAGGTTTTTGACCTATAGCAAAAATACCCACTAAGGTATCGATTCTGTCTGCCAATGAAAGTGTCATACCTAAAGCAGATTCAGGAAGCTTATCTGCTGCAAATCGTGGCATGTATTGTTCATTCAACGCTTGTGCGACACTCAGGTCTTCACCATCATTTAATGCGTAATAATACCCCATCAACCCCTGTAACTCGGGAAATTCTCCCACCATCCCTGTCATCAAATCGCATTTACTCAATACAGCAGCACGTTCTGCTTGTTTGGTAGATAATTGAAGCGCATGACTTAAATGATGCATTAACGATTTAACGCGCAATGCTTTATCATGCAAACTTCCAAGTTTGATTTGAAAAACTACTTGTTCTGTTGATGGTATGTGCTCACTTAGAGACTGCTTTTTATCCTGTCTAAAAAAGAATGCCGCGTCGCTTAATCGGGCACGCATTACTTTTTCATTACCTGCTATGACCTGCTCAGGATTAGCACTGGCTATATTTGCTACAGTGATGAAATGAGGTAACAATGCGCCTTGTTGATCATTCAAAGCAAAACATTTTTGATGCGATTGCATGGAAGCGATCAAGGCTTCTGCAGGAACATCCAGAAATTCTTTCTCAAAATTGGCAATTAATGCCTGAGGCCACTCAACTATAGAAGTGACTTCATTAACCAGATCATCAGGCATAATGGCACTGGCATTTAAGGATTCAGCCAATTGCCCCACCTGTTCTTCAATCATTTTACGACGTGTTGCAAAATCGGCAACAACAAAGGCCTCACGTAATTGCTCTTCATAGCGATCAGCAGAGACTATTTTTATTTTTTGCGGATGATGAAATCGATGTCCCCTGCTTTCTCGTCCAGATTTAACGCCAAGAATCTCCTGTTCAATCACTTCGTCGCCATAGAGCATAACCGCCCAATGAACAGGTCTGGCAAATTCTTCATCACCATCACCCCAACGCATGGGCTTGGCAATAGAGAGCGAAGCTATGGATTGCACAACCATGGCAGGCAATAACGTCTTTGTTTGTGCGCCAGCGTTTTGGATCTCACAAACCATCCAGTCTCCCTTATCAGTCTGGATTCGGGTCAATGCTTCCACAGGCACTCCGCAGGATTTGGCAAAGCCTGTTAATGCAGGAGTAGGATTACCCTCTTTATCATATGCGGCAATTGCAGCGGGGCCTTTACGGGTCACCGTCTGACTTTTTTGCTCTGATTGTAAGTCCCGAATTAAAACAGCTAATCGTCTGGGTGTCGCGAATCGTTTCACTTCCCCATAACTTAATTGGGCCTTATCTAATGCCGCGAGTAATTGATTAGCAAACTCATCAGCCAAAGGCCAGACTGCAGCGGAGGGTAACTCTTCACACCCTAATTCAAAAATAAAATCATTGACCATCACACACCTTTTGCATAGGGAAGCCTAAAGCCTCTCGAGCTTGATAATAAGCTTGAGCCACTGCTCTGGAAAGCTGTCTTACACGAAGAATAAAACGTTGACGTTCAGTAACGGATATTGCTTTACGTGCATCCAGTAAATTAAATGAATGTGATGCTTTCATTACCATTTCATAAGCAGGCAAGGGCAGCTGCAGAGAAATCAGTTTTTGCGCCTCACTTTCGTAATAATCAAACTGTTTAAATAATTCATCAACATTGGCATGTTCAAAATTATATGCCGACATTTCAACTTCATTTTGGTGAAATACATCACCATAAGTGACAATTCCCTGTGAATTTTTACACCAGGGTAATTCAAACAAATTATCAACACCCAAAACAAACATTGAAATTCGTTCCAGCCCGTAGGTTAATTCCCCGGTAACGGGTTTACACGCCAAACCACCTACCTGCTGAAAATAGGTAAACTGTGATACTTCCATGCCATTTTGCCAGACTTCCCAGCCTAAACCCCATGCGCCCAGCGTAGGAGATTCCCAGTTATCCTCAACGAAACGAATGTCATCCACCAATGGATCAACACCCAAAGCACGCAATGAATCCAGGTATTTGTCCTGAATGTCCAAAGGAGAGGGTTTGAGTACTACTTGAAATTGATAGTAATGCTGAACTCTATTGGGATTTTCTCCATAACGTCCATCAGTAGGTCTTCTGGAGGGTTGCACATAAGCAGCCGACCAAGGCTCAGGACCAATAGCCCTTAAAAAGGTGGCAGGATGAAAAGTACCTGCACCAACTTCCATATCCAGAGGTTGTAAAAGAACACAACCTTGAGCAGCCCAATACTGCTGCAGTGTTAATATGATTTCTTGAAATGTAGTTGGTTTTGTCATGAAAGTCTCAAAATTTACAATTAGGAAGTTTTAAATAACTCCTCAAGTGATCGTATTGCTGGATAATAAGCCATCATCAACCCGAATTAAATATATTGAGACTATGCATTACATAGTCTCAACAGAATGTGACTTCTTATAATTCTTTACGATTGAATCACTGAATTACTCTAGTTTCCAGCAGCTTTCTTAATCAGTTCCTGCAATGACTCTTCACTTGCTGCGCCTGGAATAAATGAAGGCTCAGTACCTGATTTAAATTTGCCATCAGGAGTGGAGGCAACGATAAATGCTGGTGTTCCCATCAAATGCAGTTTTTCTGCCAATTGACGATTCGCTTCAAGAATATCAGTAACTTCCTTACTGTCCATATCTTTCTTGAGTTTATCCATATTCAAACCTAATGACTTGGCAGCATCCATAACATTTTGATCATCAAGACGTTTTTCAATTTTCAATAAAGCTTCATGCATCTGCTGGTACTTGCCTTGCATACCGGCAGCAAGAGCTACTCTTGAAGCCATTTCAGAGCTTTTGCCAAATATAGGGAATTCTTTGTAAATAACTCGTAAACCAGAGTCTTTTTTAACTAAACTATCGATAATTGGGGACATTTTTTTGCAGTGAATGCATTGATAATCGAAAAACTCGACTATGCTGACAGCACCCTTGGCATTACCCACTGTGGTCAGTTTACCCTGGAACAGTTGATCTGCATTTTCTAAAATCGCAGACTGTGCTTGCTGTTGCATATTCTGTTGTTGCTTTTGTTGTAATGCTTGAGAAGCTTCCAACAGTACCTCTGGGTTACTGATCAAATAATCATGAACCAATTTTTCAATTTCTTTTTTTTGAGCATCAGACATAGGGGTAGTTGTAGCATCAGCGGCCATAGTCATGGGTGATACTAAAGTAGTTGCCAGCGCTCCTGCAGTTAAAAATTTTGAAAATTTCACACAATTCCCCTTATTAATGGTTAACTAATAATTTAAGTTAATATCGGCAGCGTACTCAGAGTCGATTCACTACCGGACTGAATTTTAATTGAATCCAGTTTCTTTAGCCAGTCGCACCCTAGCACCGACTAAAGAAAAATTCAATATTAAATACCGATTACTTACAAAGACTAATGCTCTTATCACTAACCTGCACCTTAGCGGTTCTTTAAAAATGAGAACACTCATCAACAACCGTTAAATTAGCATAGGCCAAAACCAGCCATTTTACCCCATGTTCGCTAAATTTAACCTGAACACGGGTGTGCGCACCACTTCCCTCCACTGCAAGAACAACACCTTGCCCAAATTTTGCATGGACTACATTTTGTCCCATCGGTATTCCTGAAGATTCAGGTGCTGAAGGAATTTGACTTCGAGAACTTGACACCGGACTATACCGTGCCTTGACACGAACCTGATCAAGCAGTTGCTCAGGTAATTCTCGTAAGAATCGTGACGGTCGATGATATTCCTCTCGCCCATATTGCCGCCTTACTTCCGCGTAGGACAAGATCAGTTTGCGCATGGCTCGAGTCATCCCCACATAACAGAGTCGACGCTCTTCTTCGAGACGTCCGGGCTCTTCAAGAGATTGCTTTCCAGGAAATACCCCTTCCTCCAGGCCAACCAAAAATACAACCGGAAATTCCAGACCTTTAGCGGCATGCAAGGTCATTAAGTGAACATAGCGCTCATGTTCCTCAGCCTGCATCTCACCTGCTTCAAGTGAAGCATGGGCCAGGAATGCATTGACCAGGGGAAGTTCGTCTTCTTCGTCTTGTTCGTAACGGAATTGTTTGGCCGCGTTGATTAATTCCTGCAGGTTATCCAGACGTGACTCGGATTTATCTCCTTTAATTTTACTGAAGTGGGCGTAGAGTCCACTTTTTTGAATCACCTCAGAGAGCTGTTCATCCAGCTCCATAGCTACTGTCTTTATCTGCAATTGTTCGATAAGTTCTATAAAACGCAGTAGTGATGAACCCGAACGCTGCGTCATTTCACCTGATTGCAGCAGATTTTTCGCAGCATTCCATAAGGAGCACTGCTCTGCTTTGGCATGAGCTCGTAGATCTTCCAAAGTTTTTTCACCAATTCCGCGAGTAGGGAAATTAACAACCCGCTCAAATGCAGTGTCATCATTCGCATTCACCAACAAACGCAAATAAGCTAGAGTATCTTTGACCTCTGCCCTGTCAAAGAAACGAACCCCTCCATAAATTCGGTAGGCAATTCCAGCACGTAATAACGCTTCTTCTAACACTCGTGATTGAGCATTGGAGCGATACAGTATTGCAATTTCATCTGCACTGCCACCCTGATTAATCTCCATCATAATCCGTTCTGCAACAAAACGCGCTTCTTCCAATTCATTAAAAGCACTGTAGACAATTATTTTTTCACCGGTGTTTCCTGCGGTCCACAAATCTTTACCCATACGTGAGTTGTTATTGGTGATTAATGCATTGGCTGCTTCAAGAATAGTCGCTGTTGAACGATAGTTTTGCTCTAATCTGATGATGTGGGTATCTTTAAAATCAGTAGAAAACTTTTGAATGTTCTCAACTTTTGCACCACGCCAACCATAAATAGACTGATCATCATCCCCTACTGCCAATACAGGAGTATGTTCTCCAGCAAGTAAACGAATCCAGGCATACTGGATAGTGTTGGTATCCTGAAACTCATCAACCAGAATCGCCTGAAATCGCTGTCGATAATGCGCCAGAATTTCCGGATTATCCCTCAATAATTCGTGGGTTCGTAATAATAGTTCGGCAAAATCAATGACACCGGCTGTTTGACAGGCTTGCTCATAAGCACTGTAAATCGCTACCAGTGTTTTTGTTGGCCCATAAGATAAAGCATTAACATGCTGAGGCCTGATGCCTTCATCTTTTCTGCCATTAATAAAGGATTGGGCTTGCTTTACCGGCCAGCGATCGGGATCCAGATTTAAAGACGCGATGACTCTTTTAATAACGCGAGCCTGATCTTCTGAGTCCAGAATATGGAACTGCTCGGGTAAACGCGCTTCCTTATAATGGCGACGCAGTAAACGGTGGCATAAACCATGAAATGTTCCAACCCAGAGTCCCATCACCGGAGTATTCAGCATACTGCTTAATCGTGAGCGCATTTCACCGGCGGCCTTATTGGTAAACGTTACAGCCAGGATTCCATGAGGTGAAAGCTGTTCTTTTTCGATTAACCAGGCAATTCGGCTGACTAATACTCGAGTTTTACCACTTCCGGCACCAGCCAGAACCAACATATTATTTAAAGGAGCGGTAACCGCTTCACATTGGCGTTCATTCAAGCCCTTAAGAAGTGCTGTCATGCTCATAAATAGATTCCAATCGAACAGAGATGGAGCATTATCTTCAATTTAACTCATAAAGACAAAGGGATTATTCAAGTCTCTGGCATAAAATTCAGATAACGCTGGTATTGCTTTAAACCTATACAGAGCGCAAAATATTGTGATTTCTGTATTGCAGTTAATTAAAGTATACTATAGAAAAAATTATAAAGGACTAATATGCATTCCCTCTATCCAGCAATTAAACCTTATGCCCAACATGAAGTCAAAGTAAGCAAACCCCATGTACTCTATGTTGAAGAAACCGGGAATCCGGAAGGAATTCCAGTCATTGTCCTGCATCCTGGACCTGGTGCAGAAGCAGATCCTCATCTAAGACGATTTTTTGATCCCCAACGTTATAGAATCATCCTCTTTGATCAACGCGGTTGTGGGCGCTCTACTCCTCATCTTGAAATTAAAGACAATACAACATCCTTACTGCTTGATGATATTGATGCAATCCGAGATTTTCTGGGCTTATCCGAGTTTGTACTGTTCGGTGGTGGCTGGGGCTCATTATTAGCGTTACTCTATGCTCAAAAATTTCCCCAACAAGTTAAAGCGTTGCTGTTGCATCAAATCTTTTTAGGCAGACAAAACGACATTGACTGGTTCTATAAACAGGGTGCCAGCCTGGTGTACCCTGATTATTGGCAAGAATTTATCAGTTTGGTTCCAGAGAACAAGCGCCACGATATTCCCCAATTTTATGCAGATTGCCTGCAAGGATCTAACGATCTTATTCGAATGAGTGCTGCAAAAAACTGGGCGCTTTGGCAAGCACGATGCAGTAGTTTGCAACCCCATCTTTATGTCATCGATCAATACAGCGATCCTCATTTTGCTCTTGCACTTGCGACACTGGAATCCCATTTCATCAATAATCGTTATTTTATTGAAGAAAACCAGGTTATGGATCAGGTGCATAAAATAAGGCATATACCAACCTATATCGTCCACGGTCGATTTGATCTGGTCAGCCCATTAGCCGGAGCGTGGGAACTTCATCAGGCAATACCTGCATCAAATCTTAGAATTGTGCGCGATGCCGGGCACTCCGACAGAGAATCGGGAATAATTGATGCAATAATTTACGCGACTAAAGAGATTTCAAAACAAGGATTAGATGCATGTTAACTGTGATTCAGCGTGTTACTGAAGCGCGGGTTGACATTAATGACACTACGGTAGGGTCGATTAATCAAGGGTTAATGATCCTGTGTGGATTTGAGCCTGATGATACAGAGCAACGGTTGGCTCGAATGATCGATAAGTGCATCAACTACCGTATTTTTGATGATGGTCAAGGCAAAATGAATTTAAGCCTGAAGGAAATTGATGGCGGTCTTTTGCTCGTGCCGCAATTTACTTTAATGGCGGATACTCAAAAAGGCCTCCGACCTAGTTTTTCAAAAGCAGCGCCGCCTGAACTCGGACGACAACTCTTCGATAAATTATTAAGCATGGCACATCAAGCACATCCCAAAACACAATGCGGAAGTTTTGGAGCCAACATGCAAGTCCATTTGTGTAACGATGGGCCAGTTACTTTTTTGATGCAATTTTAAATCTCATCAGGATACTTCTTCATTCAAACTCAAATGGATTATCCTGATCTACCCCTCTTTAATTTGCAGCAAATTTCTTATTGTAAGAGCTGTTTGCAAGAAGCATAAACTGGTGTAACATCGTTCTAAGTATCTAAAAAATTAGAATAAATTATGCGCTTAATTGTAACATTTGCAACTATGGTAAGTTCTTTAGTGTTAACAGGATGTGCTCATAAAGGGACTAATCCCATAGACCCATATGAACCATTTAATCGCAAAGTTCATAACTTTAATATGGCTTTTGATGCAACCATGTTAAAGCCGCCTACACGACTCTATGTTGCGGTTGTTCCTGCTGTAGTGCGCAAAGGAGTTAATAATGCATTTAATAACCTTGACATGCTGCCCACGATCGCGAACGATATTTTGCAAGCTAAAGGAAAATGGGCAATAAGAGACTCCTGGCGTTTTGCCATTAACTCGACCATTGGAGTTGCTGGTATTTTCGATGTGGCGAATAAATTTGGTCTTCCTCCTCACTATAATGATTTAGGGCTTACTTTTGCAAAATGGGGTGATAAAAAATCCCCCTATATTGTCATCCCCTTTATAGGACCAAGCACCATTAGAGATGGTTCGGGCTGGCTGTTCCAATTTGCCCTGTGGAGTCCCTACGTTTATATGAAAAATGATGCTCTCGCCTTTGGTCTAATCGGTTTAAGGTATGTTGATTTACGCTCACAACTCTTTGAAACTGAACGGCTAATGAATGAGGCATTAGATCAATATTCGTTTATTCGTGATGCCTACTTACAGCATAGAAGTTATCTTATAACCGGAGCGGAGCAAGATAATGGTTCACTCTATGCTCAAGACGTCCAGGCAGATCAATCAGCCGCAGCTAACGATTATGTTGATGAATAATTTATTAAAATCGGCTTGATGCCATTTTGTTGCATGATTCCCCACCTTGAGCCTGAGAGATGGTCACTATTTGTGACCATCTCTCAGCCATAAAGCGCGGCAAGTCGAAGTAATTAGATAAAATATCAACAGCCCCTAACAACAATTCCCTCAGTTTCAGCTTTTATTGCTGGCGAATTTTCTCAAGACCGCGAAGAAAATCACCTGCTATATCCAATCCTGTTTCCTCTGAAATTTCTCTTAAACAGGTAGGACTGGTCACATTAATTTCAGTCAAATAATCACCGATCACATCAATACCAACAAAGTACAATCCTTTATCTTTTAGCACAGGACCAATTTGTTCGCATATCCATCGATCTCTTTCTGTGATGGGAACAACTTCTCCCCTGGCTCCGGCTGCCAAATTACCTCGTAACTCCCCTTGCGCAGGAATTCGCGCCAAGGCATAGGGTACTGGCTCACCATGAATCACAAGAATTCGCTTGTCTCCTGTAACAGCAATTTCAGGGATATAGCGTTGTGCCATAATGCACTTGGTTTCACCTTTAGTTAATACTTCAAGAATAACCGATAAATTTCTTCCCTGCTCATCCACATGAAAGACTGAACTTCCCCCCATGCCTTCCAATGGTTTGAAAATTACATTTTTATGCTCTCGCCAAAAGGCTTTTAATCGCTTGATGTCTCTTGATACCAGGGTAAGGGGACAACACTGAGGAAAATTCAAAGTAAAAAACTTTTCATTAGCATCACGTAAACTTTGAGGCTTGTTTGCCACCAAAACGCCATCTCGCTCGGCAAGCTCCAAAGCATAAGTGGTATAAATGTACTCAATATCAAAGGGAGGATCTTTGCGCATGAGTATCATATCAAAATCACTCAAGGGTTTTTCCCCCAGATCGTTTACTTCAGCCCATTCAGAACTGTGTAAATCACCAATATTGATCTCATGAACTCGCGCATAGGAATGACCCGCACTGCAAAACAAATCTTCTTGAGTAAAATAAACACAAGACCAACCCATTGCTTTAGCACTGGATATCATTGCAATAGTAGTGTCTTTATAGGGTTTCAAACAATGTAACGGATCCATTAAAACTGCGACTTTCATTATTCACCTCCGATAGCCCTGATTTCTCGGGCAGCGGCCAAAGCTGCCAAACGAGCAATCACCCCATAAACATAAAAGCGATTAGGACAATCAACCACTTCCAATTCATCACAGGGCATATTGCACGCTTGAGCAAAAGCCAATGGTTCGAAATGCATTCCTGGAGCATTCAAATTTTCATCAATTCCTCTCCCCTGATGAACTCTGTAGAATCCACCAACAACAAATTGACCAATCATATAGACAACAGGCTCAGCTACTGCTCCATTCGGCATGGTTTCAAAGGTGTAGACCCCTTCCTGAATAATCACTCTCTCAACCTTTCGACTTCCTTTGCTACTGGACATTTTGGTACGTTGTTTTCTATTTAACTGTCTGATTTCATTGGCATCGTGGACCATCATAACACTCATGCCATAAGTTCCATTATCTGCCTTAACGACAACAAACGGCTTTTCTGCAATTCCATAAACAGCATACTTATCAGCTATCAAACCAAGAATTTTTTCGACCTCTTGAGCTAATTGCTCAATTCCTTCCTGCGCCATAAAATCGACTCCATCAATGGCACTGAAATAGGGGTTAATTAGCCAGGAATCAATATCTACCAGCTCAGCGAATTCCTTGGCAACTTCATCAAAAAATTGAAAATGGCTTGATTTCAAGCGGGATGCCCAACCCAATTTAGCGGTGGGTCGTATTCGTTGCTCTAATCCGACCAATAGCTCAGGAACACCTGAAGACAAATCATTATTTAACAATAAGAAACAAGGATTAAAGTCATCCAGCCCTACTCGGTTATCTTGTCTTCGCAACGGCTCAATGAGTAAACTCTCACCATTTTCAAGCAATACTTCCGTGGGATTTGTTATTTCGGGATCCAGGCTTCCAATACGAACTATAAATCCTGCTTTTGTAAAGATAGTACGAAGTACATTTAAACTTTGTAAATAAAACTTATTACGAGTGTGGCTCTCCGGTAAAATCAGAATTTTAGTGCAATCCGGAATATACTCAATTAACACCGATTGAGCAGCCTGGACGCATAGAGGAAGAAAGTCTGGATTCAGATTATTAAATCCAGCCGGGAATAAATTAGTATCTACTGGTGCCAGTTTAAATCCCGCATGCCGCAAGTCTACAGATGATGTTAAAGGGGCAGGAGTTTCCTTCCATTTTTGCCTGAACCATGCTTCGATTGGAGCAACATGATTTAACAGAATTTTTTCTACATGAAATAAAGGTCCCGAATGAGCAGTAGTCAGATGGGGTACCGGTATGTCATTAGCGTTCATGCGTGTTCTCTAAATGTGGGAATGACCTGATGTTACCCTATGTTAATGATAAAATAAAAGATAAAGTCATCTATTCAACACACGAACTCCTGGCTCAATTCTCCAAATTATAGTCAAATAATCAGAGGGGGTTAAACTGATTCGAAAATGCCGCAAGGTCACATTAGGGTTAGTCAAAACGCCCTATCACGAACCAGGTATTTTATATCCCGCTTAGCCTTTAGCCATCTGGGTTAAGGAGAAATTATAAGCACACTGTCACTATCTGGCCCAAACAAAAAACACATAAAAATCCTGAGGATTGATTCATTCAGCACTTGAATGTCATAATTCAAGTTTTCACATTCTTGATGAACATACCCGTTTATGGATAAATTAAATACCTTAAAATCACTCCTCCTTCTCATCATTTTAGGTTTTATCTGGGGTTCAGGATATTCGTTAGCTAAATTTGCCATGACGAACGGGGTATCTCCTCTTGGGTATGCATTCTGGCAATCATTAGGTCCCGCTGTATTGTTAACCTGCATTTGCCTTGCCACGCAAAAAGCTAATCTGTTTCACCGCTCATACTACCCCTATTTTTTAATGTGTGGATTAATAGGAATAACCATTCCAAATACCAATATGTATTTCATAGCCAGTCATATCCCTGCAGGATTATTGGCAGTACTTGTGAACACCGTACCGCTTCTTGTATATCCATTGGCCCTTCTGACAGGCCAGGAGAAATTGGATGGATGGCGTTTGTTTGCTTTATTACTTGGCATGACAGGAATACTCTTTATCATAGGTATCAATACCGCAGGTTTGTATTCAGGTTGGACATTATTAGCCCTGTTAAGTCCACTAGGATTTGCTGTTTGCTCTATATACATCGGTATAAAACAACCCAAAGGAATAAACACCCTGCAAGCGGCAAGTGGCATGCTCCTGGCGGCCTCGCTTCTGCTAATCCCTCTTGTGGTATCCCAAGGGGCATTTTATCCTCTTTCTGGACCATTTACTTTTGTAAAACAAATTATCGTTCTGGAAATTATCTTATCCAGCCTGGGTTACTTACTTTTTTTCACGCTTATTCGTTTAGCTGGCCCTGTATTTTATAGCCTGACAGGTGGCGTCGTTGCCTTGACTGGCTTATTTTGGGGTTATCTCATTTTTGGAGAAACGCCTTCCCCTATGCAAAGTGTGGCCGTTGTTTTAGTCATTTCTGCCATTTTTCTGTTATCATGGAGGCAATCAATACATATGAAAGGAACCTGATTTATGATTGCTGAACTGGCAAAACAATTCAGTACCCAACTTGAAACCTTTTTTTACCTGATTGCTTTAATCAATGGAATGTTACATATTATTTTTGCAGGTGCCGTAGCACGAGATGCTGGTAATTTATACCGACTAGGACAAAAACCGGTTTTAGTATCTGCACCAACCTGGGCATTCGCTACTTTAATCGGTGGAGTATTGACTGCGACAATTTACTGGCTGCTTCATCATTCAACATTAACCAGACCGTCAATGAGAGAAATTCGTTATGACAAAGCATGATATTAAAACTATAGATGTTCATGAGTTAAAAAATAGAATGGATGCTCATCCAGATTTATGCTTAATTGATGTACGTGAGATTAATGAATGGCGTGATATGCGAATCCCTGGAGCGCTTCACATTCCCAAAGATGAAATCTCTGTAAAAATAAACGATTCAATAACAGATAAATCAAAACCGGTTTATTTGCATTGCCGAGGCGGAGTTCGATCGTTATATGCGGCTCAATGTCTTATGGATATAGGCTATCAGGACGTTTATTCAGTAGATGGCGGAATCATGGAGTGGGCAATGTTTGGTTATCCCGTTGAGCAGGAGTAGTTATGCTCCAACAGCAAGAGTAACAAAGAGAACCAATTATTCTTTCTTGTGATCTCATACTCCTGCCGGCTCTAGGAATTAAGTAGCCGATAGTAGCTGAAATGGAAAAACGTGGTAGAAATTTGAAACTTTCGTCTCTCAAACATTACATTGAGGCGACTGGAGGGAAGCTACGCCTTGATGAAGAGCTTCCTAATGGAACTCATTATGGTTTTATTGTTTGATGTGACTATGTTGACTCATGCACATAATCACTGTGTCATAAACTGTGGCATGGCTGTGGCAGCACTAGGCTGTTCTAGGCCGTTTCTCAATGATTTGATGCGTTGCAAGATATTGATTTATAAAGCTTTTAAAACTAGAGCATTAGGCTTCGAACCAAGGTGTCTGGGGTTCGAGTCCCTCCGAGCACACCATTTAATCAAATATTTGTAACACTTTTTACTGCATCCTTGAAACTTGAGCCCTACTACCTGTACCCACTCCCAAGCTGCTGATTCTGAGGCCGATTCTGCTAGCCTCAGCTATGAATTTATCCCGGTAATACAGCAAAACCTTGTAATAGTTCATTGTTAATGGTTGAAAATCCTCCCCCTGCATACACGGTGTTGCCATTGAGGGCTAAGGCATACACAACGCTGTTGGCATTGAAGTTCCATGGCGTAGCTAGGCCAGTACTGGCATCTAATGCCGCAATACGATTTCGCGTTTGACCGCCGATAGAGGTGAAGCCCCCCCCTGCATAGACGGTGCTACCGTTGAGAGCTAAGCTGTATACAATCTGGTTAGCGTTGGGGTCCCATGGCGTAGCTAAGCCAGTACTGGCATCTAATGCCGCAATACGATTTCGCGTTTGACCACCGATGCTGGTGAAGCCCCCCCCTGCATAAACAGTGCTACCATTTAGGGCTATGGCATGCACGTAACCGTTAGTGCTGGCGTTGGGGTCCCATGAGGTAGCCAAGCCGGTTCCCATATCCAATGCGGTAATGTAGTTGCGGAGTTGACCACCAATGATCGTGAATTCCCCTCCTGCATAGACGATGCTACCGTTTAAAACTAGGGCAGACACGAGGCCGTTGGCGTTGGGGTTCCATGGCGTGGCCAAGCCGGTTACGACATCCAAGGCCGCAATACGGTTGCGGGTTTGCCCGCCGATGCTGGTGAAGCTACCCCCTACATAGAGGGTGCTGCTGCTGAGGGATAAGGCATGCACAGTATTATTGGCATTGGGATCCCATGGGGTGGCTAGGCCGGTTACGACATCCAGGGCGGCAATGTGGTTGCGCGTTTGACCGCCGATGCTCGTAAAATCCCCCCCTGCATAGACAGTGCTGCCACTGAGAGTTAACGTTCGTACCGTGGTGTTTACATTCGGATTCCATGAGGTGACCTGGCCGGTGCTGGCATCCAAGGCCGCAATACGGTTGCGCGTTTGACCGCCGATGGAGATGAAGAAACCGCCTGCATAGACGGTGCTACCGTTGGGGGCTAAGGCGTACACAACGCCGCTGGCATTGGGGTCCCATGATGTCGCTAGGCCAGTACTGGCATCTAATGCCGCAATACGATTTCTCGTTTGGCCACCGATGCTCGTGAAGTCGCCCCCTGCATAGACGGTGCTGCCGTTTAGGACTATGGCACGCACGTTGCTGTTAGCGTTGGGGTCCCATGGGGTTGCCAGGCCGGTTCCGTCATCCAACGCCGCGATACGATTGCGGGTTTGGCCGCCGATGCTGGTGAAGCCCCCCCCTGCATAGACGGTGCTGCCACTGAGGGCTAAGGCAATTATGCCGCCGTTGGGGTTGGGGTTCCATGGAGTCGCCAAGCCGGTTCCGGCATCCAAAGCGGCAATGTAGTTGCGGCTTGCACCGCCAATGCTAGTGAAGTCTCCACCTGCATAGACGGTGCTGCCACTAACGGCTAAGGCATACACGATGCTGCTGCCGGCATTAGGGTTCCATGGTGTCGCCACGCCGGTTCCAGCATCCAGGGCGGCGATACGGTTGCGGGCTTGGCCATTGATGATCGAGAATTGCCCCCCTGCATAGACGGTGCTGCCGCTGAGGGATAAGGCATACACCCTACCGTTGGCATTGGGATCCCATGGGGTTGCCAGGCCGGTGCTGGCATCCAATGCCGCGATACGGTTGCGGGTTTGGCCGCCGATATTGGTGAAGTCACCCCCTGCATAGACAGTGCTGCCGCTGAGAGCTAGGGCCAACACAATGGAGTTGGCGTTGGGATTAAAATCGGGATCTACAGTGTAGTCAGACAAAATATGGGCGATTCGGTTGCGGGACACACCACCAACCTGTGTAAAGTTCCCTCCGATGTACCAGCCTCCCATCCCGTCGGAGATAACGGTATAAATAGTATCGTTCACCTTAGGAAAATGAGCTAACGGTTGGGCAGTATTCTCATCAATTGGCGCACCATAACCGGTGTTTGGCCCTACCCTAGTAAACGTGCCACCAAGGTAAATGACATTATTAGCAAGGTCTGGCAAAAGGGCATATACTGTACCATTGGTTACCCAGGGATAGTTCACGGCAAGACTGATGTTGATGCTGTTGGTATTGCTTCCTGAAACCGGGACACTGATGGCCTCGTGTGTGGCAGTACCTGGGGTGAACATTAACTGACAGCTCGCTCCCGGAGCAATGCTGGTGCACTGGGAGGCATCTTGTGTTACATCATTCCAGCTTGGGGGGAGCGTGGCGGCAACGTTAGTGGCCGTCACGTTTAAAGAGTGATTGGTGATGGTTAATGTCCAGATTGCTCCGGTAAATGTCAACGAGGCTGGAAGTAAAATTAATGGGGAGCCTGTTACCGTAATTGCGGCATCGGTAGGTGGCACCGGTGGTATCGGGGGAGCACTGCTAATGTTCAAACTACTCCCCGGACTTGGCCGGTAGCATAGATTTAGATTCGGGCTGCCATTCGAGTTTGCCTGGCACAATAACGGCCCGCCATGGACGCCGTCTTTGGGCAGTGCGCTGCCCGTAATCGCCAGATTTAACGTGCAGCTGCTGCCCGCCTGCCCTTTGGGAGCCAACAGGCAGGGCATGGTTTGCGCAATACCCTGTAGGGGTTGAATCACCAGTCTTTTAGGCTTGCCAGACTGATTTTGTACCACATACTGTACGTTGGCCGTCTCATCTTCGGCTACGCTTTGGGTGGGATTACTTCCCGGGGCCGGCAGGATGGTCCAAAGAGGAGCTGCCGCCTGTGCGCCATTGAGCATTAACCCTGACAAAAGTAAGGCTAATATCCTGTTCCAAAAAATGTGTTTGATGCTTCTTTGCATTCGTTCTGTCCTTATAGTTTCCTCAAGGAGAAGAAACAACGCCTCATGAACTCAGGGATAATTGGGAGTTCTCCTCAATGGGGTGTTGGCTCAACTAACTTAAATCATGGCGAGACATCATCAAAAAAGTCGCTGTCGCGAACTAGTTTATTGACTCTTACCTATTGAAATTTAATGGTTTTTTTATTTTTCATCAAAAAATATAGCATAAGTGTCACTGTCTTTTCAATTCAATGCCAACACTTTATAAAGTAGCATCTCAGAGAGAGCTGATGCACTTAAATCTGAGTTTAATGGATTGAGGCCCTGTCCTTATGATTGAATCAATACCACGATCAGACCACGCTTTATAACGTCTATGAATCTGGCGCCAATAGCCGTAATAATAAGGAAGAAGACGCCTTTGGCAGACAGTGCGCAATACATACCAAACTCCTTCCATAAAGCGACGGACTCTTGGCTCATCTTTGACATGCAATCCCTTTATGCAACGAAGATAGGAGTGAATTTTATCCTATAATTTTTTTGATATGTTATGATTCATTTAGACAGTTCCATTAGTGCTTTTTACGACGGCAAATCGAATTGCACTATAAAACCACCTCCTTTTCAATCAAATAAAATTTCGTTCACAGAACCTAGGCTGATTCGACTTATGCAGTATACAAACAGGGGGCGGTAGTTCAACTCTTTAAAAAAATGGCACATTAATTAGGGCGGGTTTAAAACTTATCTGCGCAGACTACGTGCCTCGATTTGTTCCTGAGAGATGGTCACAAAAAGTGACCATAACTTTTTGAAAAAAATGATAATTTTTTTTGGAGTGCATGAAGAATTGTGATCTAATAGTTTTGACGAAATTATGAGGCTCACCATCATGCACTTGACTGAATTATTACATAAAACCTTCGAAGAAGAACTACCCCACGTTCATAAAAAAAGACTAAGTAACCTAACAGAAGCTTGCGAATCGACAATAGGAAGTAACACTCTCTGTTTAACTGGATTAGGACGCGCGCTCATCAATTCGAATAAAGAGTCTAGTAACATCAAAAAAATTGACCGGCTTTTAGGAAATGGTTCACTTCAAGCGGAACGAGACTCATTTTATCAAGCTAGCGTAGCCTGGGAGCAGGCCCAAAGGGCCGTATCCCAGGGTTTCTTTTAAGTTGAAAATGGATTATTGCCATAAAATTAGTGAAAGAGATTGGTCTAAGTGAGTTTGGAGAGTAAATGAGTGGTGAACTTAAGCTGGCATAACAATAAAACCTGGGATACGGCCCTTGGGGCCTACTCCCAGGCTGTCTCTTGATCACATCTTGTCCACGACCAGCGGATTTGATCGCAGAACCAGGATGGCTGTGCTAAAACATGGGATCCCGCGGTCACAGCCGCGGGAATTCGCATGATATGTGAGTGCATGCTGCATTTCGAAATCCCGCGGCGAAAACCGCGGGATCCATAAAGTAAAACCGGACTGGTTTGTGAAGATGTTTATAAAATTCAGTTGCGAGCAACCAGGCTACTTAACTGAGACATAGTTGATTGTAAACACGCTCTAACCTAATCCATTTGACATGGGAACAGGCTCCGCTGAAGGGGTTGTATCTTTAGCTGGTGTTTTAGGTACAGAAACCTTTGAACTGCTTGCTCCATACAAAGTGGAACGATGTTTGGCAGGGCTTACTGTTTGTTCCTTTTTAGCTTCCGCGCTGTCTATGTTTTTATTGAAAAGTAATGCTTCTTTTAATTTGAGATCTTTAATATCATTTTCGACTTTATATCCATCATTATCAAATGGGTTTACAGGCAGATAACCCTTTATGCAATCACCACCTACATAAACATGGTTAAGGAAAAATTTAAGCAGACTGGGGTACATGTAAGCCAAATCGATATCACCAGGCATATTATCTATTTTTAAATTAAGGCTCGCTCCCAGGAGCCGCTTCATAATACTGTTATCTGCACTTGCTACTAACTTGTATATTCCACCATAACTTTCTACAATTTTATCATAGATATAAAAGGCTAATGTATTCAACACTCGTGCTGCTTCAAATTCATCATCCTGTCTATCAAGGAGTTCTATTGTTTTTAATAAGAGACGCGCTTGAATTTTCCTTACTCCAGGAAGTAATTCAGTGTCCTCCCATAGTTTATCAAGATCCTTTTTATAAGTTTCCTTATGCTCTTCAATTGTTGATGCTATGGCTTCTTTAATACTGATTTTTAATGTTTTATATGCTACTAATTGATAAGACATCTTAATTTCTCCTTAAACTCCATTAACAGGATTAGTGAATTTCTTTCACCAAAAATCAGTTTAAACTAATTAATTATTTTCGTCATGTGTTTTCTTTTTACTAACTAATTAAATTTCAACCTATTGATTTTAATTAAAAATATCAGGGTCTGTTGACCTTTCATCCACAGACCACTACTTCGCGCGCATAAAAGAAGAAATATAGGCTATGGGAGCAATTATCAACAGAACCAAGAAGACAATTCAGTTATTAATTTATTGCTTTATGGGTCTTTTTTAAGGTAATTTAATCAGCAATTTAACTTTTAGCAGTTACTCGAATGATAAGAATCCTCTGCCGTTCCTTGTTGTTTTTTTATGCTTTTACTGGATATGCTCAAAACCCCCAACCCAAGCTGATTGTACAAATTGTAGTTGACCAGTTACGTGGCGATTTAATCCATAACCACCAACATCAAATGGGCTCCGGGGGCTTTAATTATTTACTAAGCCATGGTATCAATTTTAATAACGCCCATCATCCTCATGCCAACACCACGACATGCGCAGGTCATGCAACCATAGCAACTGGTAGTTATCCTTCGATACATGGAGTCATCGATAATGACTGGTTTGACAGAAAATCCAAAAATCTTATCTATTGCATGGAGGATTTGGACAACCAGATTGTATCGACAATACACACAAAAAAATCCATACCAGGCCGCTCTCCAAAAAACTTGCAAGGCACGACTCTGGGGGATGAAATCAGCCTGGCAAATAAAGGAAAAGTGTTTGCGGTCTCTTTAAAAGATCGCGCTGCGATAACATTGGCAGGTCATTCAGGAAAAGCATTCTGGTTTGACAAAATGAACGGTGGCTTCGTATCCAGCAGGTATTATTACACCAGTTATCCGCACTGGGTTCAAACCTGGAATGCACAGTATAAGCCTATAGCCTTCGACTGGACTCTTAGTCGCCCCATAACTCAATATCAAAACAGTGCAACAAAGCCATTCAAAGAACAATATGGAGATTTTAGCCAAACATTCCCTCATCATGTTAACAATCCTCCATCCGAATCTTATTTCAAATCGTTATCCAGAACTCCCAAAGCAGATCAATTAACTGCTGATTTTGCAGAACAATTACTTATTAATGAACAATTAGGAACATCAGGCAATAAAACAGATTATCTTGGCATCAGCTTTTCAGCAGTCGATGCCATCGGGCATCAATTCGGTCCAAACAGCCTAGAAGCAGAAGATAATTTAATGCAATTAGATAAAACATTGAGTCATTTATTATCTGTAATTGACAAACAGACAGGGCTCGAAAATACACTCATTATACTCACAGCGGATCATGGCGTTAGTGACGGCCCAACATTGCTTAAAGCACATGATATCCCGCAAGGTAAACCTTTTGACATTGTGGCATTAGAGCAAGTCATTAGGCTAATGTTATCTGAAGAATATCAACTTCCTCCTGAGACTTTGATGTCCATTACCCCACCCTACATCTACTTCAACCATCAGATCATCGCTGAGCACAAATTAAATGTCGCTAAGGTTAGCAGATTTATATCCAGTGCGCTGCCCCAGCAACCAGGCATATACAGAGCTTATCCATTACCCGTTACCAATGTTGAAGAAGATTGGCTCACTGCCAAAGTTAATCGTATGGCTTACCCTTATCGCGCAGGAGATGTGTATCTGATTCCTCCTCCTTATCAATCGCTTGATGACAAACAAGAGGATACAGTTTCCCATGGAACCCCATGGCAATATGATAGTTATGTACCTTTATTATTCGTCAATCCAAAATTTAAACCGAAGCTCATTTCACGACCAGTGTACACTACCGATATTGCTTCGACCTTATCGGCTTTATTAGGTATTAAACCACCTTCTGGAGCGGTTGGTGTTCCCCTGACTGAAGTCGTCGCATATTTTAGGTAGGGTCTTCAGGTTCAATGAATAAAATTTAATCAGAACGTAAAAAACATCATTGCGAGTGTTAGCGAAGCAATCCAGAACGGATCTTCGTTTACTTGCAGGAATGGATTGCTTCACTGCGTTCGCAACGACGACTTATTTGCAAGAAATTAAAAATTCCTTCACAGAACCAAAAGATTTATTATCATTTTAAATAAATAAACCCTAGCCAGAGAATCAACAGTTTATGTTTAAAATAAAGCTGCCTGTTGTTCAGGCAAGTTCCATTTAGATTATCTGAATGTTTTACTGCCATGCGAGGAATGAATGAAACTCTGACAAATATGATTAATCGACATGAAATACCTCATATACAATTGAATTTAACGCAAAATAGCTTTACTATTTGCACAAAATTTTTAACGATATCATTATGACTAAACAAGCTATTATTATTGGAATTTCCGGGCCATCAGCATCGGGTAAAAGTCTTTTAGCAAATACTATTGTGAGCGAACTTGGCTCAGAGCAGGTAGTAGTGATCTCTGAAGACGCATATTATAAAGATAACGGCCATATGCCTTTTGGTGAACGTGAAAAAATAAACTACGATCACCCGGATTCATTTGATCATGCGCTACTTTGCGACCATCTGCGCCAGCTTAGAATGGGAAAATCTGTAGATATACCGATTTACTCTCATTCGAAACATTTACGCTTACCTGAAACCAGAACAGTAGGTCAACATGCGATTATTGTTTTAGAAGGAATTTTGCTATTCAGCGACAAAGCCCTTAGAGAAATTATGGATATTCGCATTTTTATGTCTACCCCATTGGATGTATGCTTAACCCGACGTTTAAAACGAGATGTTGTTGAACGCCATCGCTCTTTTGAGTCAGTTCTCCACCAATACGAAACAACGGTCAGGCCTATGTATTTGCAATTTATAGAACCATCGAGCCGATATGCCGATATTATTGTACCTCGCGGTGGTGAAAATCGAATTGCCATTGAAATGATTCAAGCAAAAATGCGCGAATTGCTCGCATCACATACTACTAAATAAGAGTAAGACGAAGGAGAATACTGTGGGATTTTTATCTGGAAAAAAGGCCTTAATTATCGGATTAGCAAGTAATCGTTCCATTGCCTACGGAATAGCAAAAGCATTTCATGCTCAAGGGGCGGAACTCGCCTTCACCTATCAAAATGAAAAATTACAGTCTCGTGTTGAAAACATGGCGGCTGAATTTAATTCTACGCTAACTTTCCCTTGTGACGTTGCTCGGGATGAAGACATCAGCGCTTTATTTACTAACCTGGGTAAGCATTGGGATAAATTTGATATTCTGATCCATTCGGTAGCCTATGCTCCAGCAGATCAAATCAGTGGTGATTTTATTGAATGCTCTAATAGAGAAGGATTTAGAATTGCTCACGACATCAGCGCATACAGTTTGGTAGGCTTGGCTCAAGCTGCATTGCCAATGATGGAGGAAACGCAAGGCTCTATATTAACCTTAAGCTATTACGGGGCAGAGAAAGCAGTACCCAACTATAATGTTATGGGTATTGCAAAAGCAAGCCTTGAGGCAGCAGTACGTTATCTGGCAGCAAGTCTGGGTCCACGAGGGCTAAGAATCAATGCTATATCAGCTGGGCCGATTAAAACGCTTGCCGCAGCAGGTATCAAAGATTTTCGCAAAATACAGGCAGCCTATGCAAACATTACTCCACTGCAGAGAAATGTTACAGCTGATGAAGTTGGAAATACAGCAGCATTTCTTTGCTCTGACCTGGCGTCAGGAATAACCGGTGAAGTGGTTCATGTGGACGCAGGTTACCATGCTGTTTCAACAATGAGTGAACTAGGTTAATCGGATACATTCAGACTGCCTGGCAGCTTAAATATCTGAAATAACCTATCAATTTAGACTGGTTCCCAGCGCCACTGTCTCTAGATGATATCTGTGGCTGCACAGTGAATTTATCCGGCATTAATCCAGAAATGTCGGATAACAACCCTAAAGCACTGGATCCAGCGATAAAGTCCTGAATGATCTCCACTTTTTTTAGCGTAGGTTGGGCCTTGGATCAAAACTACAGAAATCCGAAGTGCAACATTAGTCCCCATCTTAACCGAATTCCCGCGGCTATGACCGCGGGATCCAGGAGTTGTAGCCTGTTTGCAAGCAAACGGGATCATGCTTTCTCAAGCTTCTAAAACGAAACTTATAGTTTGTGATTAAAATCCTGGTTGCGAGCAACCAGGCATAATTGAGACATAGTTGATCAATGATGTTGGCATTGAAGTATGAGATCTCGCGGGCTTCGCAGCGGGAAGTCGACTTAGATTTATTTAAAGGCAGCTACCTGATGCTGAGACATACTTGATCTAGAGTGAAAAACTGGACTGATTTGTTGAAGATTCTGTTGCTCGCAAACAGGATTGTTTCGAACGTATCTCGTTACATTGTAATGCTTGTAAAGTAATAGTTTCTAATGGGTATAAATCAACAGAATTGATGGTAACGATAGACTTAATTACTAAAGGTACTGATACAGTATCAGTTCAATAAAATGCCTATCGTTGCCAAATGAAAATCTTAAATTTTAATGACGCTCAATTTTAGCTTGTTTCAGCAAGGCGTTTACATACAAATCGTAATCCATCATGCCATAACTTGCTTCAATTTGCTGAATCAGGCTCTCCTGTTGTTCCTTGTCCAGTGAACTCAATTTTCCATCATTGATTCGCTTAAGTCGGACTACGACGTAATCACCATTATTCAGGATGAGACCATCACGACTTTCAGGTCTAAGTAGATTAAAGGCCAAATCATTAATTACAGTATCAGCCTTATCACTATCACGAGAAGATTGAACGACTGACTTCCATTCCAATTGATTTGATGTCATCAGATCTTTTTGTTTTTCATCTTCGACTGGATTTAATAAATTCATTCCCACTTCTTTCGCTTTAGCATCAGCCTGAGATTTTGCAATGGTCTTTTCAATTTGCTCACGAACATCAGCCAGCTTTTGTTTTTTCGAGGGAATATGCTGATTAACTCGAATGACAACAACAGAATCGTTATCCAATTGTATTGGATCGCTATTATTACTTAATTCGAGTACATCATGGCTAAACGCCGCATTAATGACTTGCTTGTTTTTAGTAATAGCATCACTACCTCCCAAACGAGAGAATGGCTCTGATGTTTGAATTTTTAATTTCAAAGCATCCGAAACAGGATTTAAAGTATCAGGAGTCTGATAACTTAAATCTGAAAGCTGTTCCAAAGCCTGCGCATATTGTGTTTGTGCCATGTCAGTTAAAAGCTGTTCTTTAATTGTTGAAGACACCTGTTCCAACGATTTGGTAGTTACAGGTTTGTAGGCTATTAATTTAAAAATCTCCAGACCATGCTTCGTTTTTACGGGTGCAGAAATCTGACCTTCCTCGGTCAGATCAGATAACACTTTAGCATAATCAGTTTGACCTGCAGTTATCCAGGGCAGAACTCCCTTATCCGCGACAGAAAGCTTATCATCAGAAATTGTAGAGACCATGTGTTCAAACTGTTTTGGATTTTCTTCCAGCTGAGCATAAGCATCATCTGCATTCTTTTGAATTTTTTCCTGTTCTTCCAGAGTAGCGCCCTCAGGTACAGCAAATAAGATATGCGCTACCTTCCACTGAGCAGGTGTAAGATAATTATTTTTATTTTCTTCATAATAACGAGCAACATCGTCATTGGAAATTTTTAAACGCGATTTAATATCATGCATTGATAGTGTAATGTAATCTACAGTAACTTGCTCTGGAGTCCTGAACTCATTTTGATGTGCTTTATAATAAGCATTTATATCATCTCCGCTGACTTTAATCTGCTTAAGAAAATGAGATGATGCTACGGTTAGGTAATCATAGTCACGCGTTTGCATGTACAATCGAACAAAACGCTTAATTTCATCAGGTAATGCAAACGAGTTACCCATAAAAGCATAGCGCTGCTGATTGAGTAACATCCCCTGACGCACCTCATTTTGAAAGGTTTCAGGAGTAAATAAAGCACCACTTAATGCCTGCTGATAACGCTCACTTGAAAAATGTCCGTCCACCTGAAATTGTGGAATATTAAGAATTGCGGCATTCGCTTGATCTGTAGTCACTTCAAATCCGTATTTGCGAGCAGCCTGGAGGGTTACTTCATTAGTAATCATTTGATTAAGGACTTGATTTTGCAGATTTTTTTCATCTGACGCGGTCATCTGTGCCAAATCTTGCTGAGCTCGAGTACGTCTGTAGTTAGTTTCAAATGATTGATTGGTTATTGGCTCATTGTTCACTACAACCTTGGCATTGGATGTTTGATGCGATTGCAAATAATAATCCACACCAAAAAGAGTAAATGTGATAGCGATTAATATGATGACTAACCAAGCTACAACACCTTGAATGCGTTCATTTAACTTCTGCAACATGTCCCGAGATCCATTAATGATATTTAATAAGCTTGATAAAGGCAGATAGTACCATAAGCTGATAAAAAAAACGCGCCTTTCGGCGCGTTAATCTGGCGGAGTGGACGGGGCTCGAACCCGCGACCCCCGGCGTGACAGGCCGGTATTCTAACCAACTGAACTACCACTCCAATTCATGGTGGGTGCTGTAGGGATCGAACCTACGACCCTCGCCTTGTAAGGGCGATGCTCTCCCAGCTGAGCTAAGCACCCAGAAAACTTAAGCTTCTTGTACAGCTTCTTTAAGGTTTTTACCCGCTTTAAATTTCGCTACTCTAGATGCTTTGATCTGAATAGTTTTCCCTGTTTGTGGGTTTCGACCAGTACGTGCTGAACGATTACCTGTTGAAAAAGAACCAAATCCAGGTATTACAACTTGATCGCCACTTTTTAAGGCATCAGTTACAGTAGTCATAAAAGTTTCAAGAACTCTGCTTGCGTCAGCTTTTGTCAAACCTGAACCGCTTGCTATAGCATCAACTAATTCACTCTTATTCATCTTTTCCCCTTTACAGTTAATCATCCATATTCCGGAGCCATTTAAACAGATTTAACTGCTCCAGTCAAGTTCCTACATCCTTGCAGTGCCCGCCAGTGGCGGACTACGAGGAGAAATATACCCTTAATTAATGTGCATGTAAATCATTATTTTTAATTTTTTTTGATTTCTTATTCGCTAACACCTCAGATTGTACATTTGTTGACTGATCTACCCAAGGACTGCGTTGTAAAGCCAGCTCAAGAACCTGTTCAATGGTCTTAACAGGGTGAATTGAGAGCTTTCTTAAAACGTTATCAGGTATCTCTTCAAGGTCTTTTACATTGTCTTCAGGTATCAGTACATGTTTAATTCCACCTCGATGGGCAGCCAATAATTTTTCTTTTAAGCCGCCTATGGGCAAAACTTGTCCACGCAAGGTAATTTCACCGGTCATTGCGACGTCCGCCTTCACGGGAATTTGTGTCACCACAGATACAAGAACTGTAGCCATACCGATTCCAGCACTAGGTCCGTCTTTTGGAGTAGCTCCTTCAGGCACATGCACATGAAAGTCACATTTTTCGAAAAAGTCATCAGCCAGACCCAGTTTCTTGGCTCGACTTCGAACTACTGTCATCGCCGCGTGTATGGATTCCTGCATCACCTCACCTAATTGCCCAGTATGCGTTACTTTACCTTTACCTGGCATCATGGATGCCTCGAGGGTTAATAACTCACCTCCAACACTGGTCCAGGCTAATCCGGTTACTTGGCCTACCTGATCAAACTCTTCAGCTAAACCATATCTGAATTTTTTCACACCCAGATACTTTTCAATATTGCTCACCGTTACAGTGATTTTTTTTATTTTTTTGTTGGAAAGAATTTCTTTAACTACTTTTCTGCAAACGCTCGCTATATCTCGTTCGAGGTTACGAACACCAGCCTCCCGCGTGTAATGTCGGATAATGTCTCTAATAGCACCTTCACTGATATGAATTTCATTTGTATTCAATCCATTCGATGCAATTTGTTTTGGTACCAAATACTGTTCCGCAATACTTACTTTTTCATCTTCGGTATATCCTGCAAGACGAATCACTTCCATTCTATCCAGCAAGGGAGCAGGAATTTCAAGAGAATTGGCTGTTGCAATGAACATAACGTCACTCAAATCATAATCAACTTCAAGATAATGATCGCTGAAAGTATGATTTTGCTCTGGATCCAGAACTTCCAACAACGCTGAAGCAGGGTCTCCACGAAAATCCATTGCCATCTTGTCGACTTCATCGAGCATAATAAGCGGATTCTTGACACCAGCTTTACATAGCTTCTGAATTATTTTACCTGGCATGGAGCCAATATAGGTTCTTCTATGACCGCGAATCTCCGCTTCATCTCTTACACCACCAAGAGCAATACGAATAAATGTACGTCCAGTAGCATTTGCAATAGATTGTCCCAAAGAAGTTTTACCAACCCCTGGAGGGCCTACCAAACATAAAATAGGACCTTTCAAACGTTTGACACGCTGTTGTACTGCCAGATATTCGATGATTCGTTCTTTAACCTGTTCCAAACCATGGTGCTCTTTATCCAATAATTTTTCTGCTTTGAGCAAATCAAACTGGATTTTATTTTTTTTCTTCCAGGGAACCATCAGCATCCAGTCAAGATAATTGCGAATGACTGTTGCCTCTGCAGACATAGGTGACATCATTTTTAATTTATGAAGTTCAGCCAACGATTTTTCTTTCGCTTCCTTGGGCATTCCGGCTTTATTAATTGATTGCTCCAGCTGTTCAATTTCATTGCCCTCTTCGCCCATTTCCCCTAATTCTTTTTGAATGGCTTTAATTTGTTCATTGAGATAATATTCTCGTTGACTTTTTTCCATCTGTCTTTTAACGCGGCCTCTGACTCTTTTCTCAACATGTAAAAGATCAATTTCATTTTCAATCGCGGCCATTAAGCGTTCCAGCCTAGTGCCTACATCCAAAGTTTCGAGCAACTCTTGCTTGTCATCTACCTTAAGAGTTAAATGAGCGGAGATGGTATCAGCCAATCGACCTGGTTCTTCAATACTGGCCAAAGGTGATAATACTTCTGGTGGTATTTTTTTATTTAATTTAATGTATTGTTCAAATTGAGACATCAAGGAACGCATTAAGATACCAATTTCTGGTTCTTTTAATTCCTGATTCACTTCTTCTATAGGATCAAGTAAAGCCTCAAGATACCCTTTTTCCTGATTGTATTCTTTTACTCGAGCACGCTTTTCTCCCTCAACAAGTACTTTTACTGTACCATCAGGAAGTTTTAGTAATTGCAAAACACTGGACAGCGTCCCTACCTGAAAAATATCATCCGGAGTTGGATCATCATTAGCCGATTTGCGTTGAGCAACCAGGAAGATCTGTTTGTTATCAACCATTGCCGCTTCAAGGGCTTTGATTGATTTTCCACGTCCGACAAATAGAGGTATCACCATATGAGGGTAAACCACTACATCTCTTAATGGTAAAACAGGAACGTTAGACATATTTGTCGTCTCACTTAATATCATTTCATTTTCACTAGACATGATGAACCCTTATTCAAACGAAAAGCCTTGATTAGAATTTTGCTACGTTTTATATGAGTATACAGATATTAAAGCCAGTGAACAATTCGTTAAATGAGCGATAAATTATTGATTTTCTGGTAACAAATTCAAAAGTGCTTCTAACTTGTTAACATAGAACAATGTCAACACATCTACAAATGTTCGCCTGTTTTAGAACGATGAGGGATGAAGATTTGAATCCCATAGTGACTGATTTTCACTATGAGATTCAATAGACACGAGTTATTCCTTACTGCCTGCGGCGCTTATCATCTCTTCATGTTCATAAATAAGAATAGGTTTGGATGAATTATTCACTACACTCTCATCTATAACAACCTTATTCACCCCTTCTAATGAAGGTAATTCATACATGGTGTCTAAAAGAATATTTTCAAGTATAGCTCTCAAACCGCGAGCGCCCATTTTTCGTTCCAAAGCTTTTTTAGCGATTGCTGTCAAAGCTTCGTCCCTAAATTCCAGATCAACATCTTCCATTTTGAAGAGAGACTGGAATTGCTTGGTCAATGCATTTTTAGGCCGAGTCAGAATATCAATTAACGCAGCTTCATCCAGTTCCTGTAGGGTTGTAACGACAGGTAAACGGCCAACAAATTCAGGAATCAATCCGAATTTAACTAAATCATCAGACTCAAGTTGGTTTAGGACTTTAGAAACTTCTTCACTATTGTCTTTTTTATTTTTTAATTGTGCAGAGAATCCGATGCCTGATTTGTCACTTCGTTCGCGAATCACTTTTTCCAGGCCAGCGAATGCGCCTCCGCATATAAATAATATATTTGAAGTATCTACCTGGAGAAATTCTTGCTGTGGATGTTTACGTCCACCTTGAGGCGGCACGGAAGCAATTGTTCCTTCGATCAGTTTGAGTAAAGCCTGTTGCACGCCCTCACCAGAAACATCTCGGGTAATGGAAGGATTATCTGATTTCCTTGATATCTTATCAATTTCATCAATATAGACTATTCCTTGTTGCGCTTTATCAACGTCATAATCACATTTCTGCAATAATTTTTGAATGATGTTTTCAACATCTTCACCAACGTACCCTGCTTCAGTTAAAGTGGTGGCATCAGCCATGGCAAAAGGAACATTTAAGATTCGTGCGAGAGTCTGTGCCAGCAATGTTTTACCACTCCCTGTCGGACCAATGAGTAAAATATTACTTTTACCCAGTTCCACACCATCCTCACTCTTGTGCTGCAAACGTTTGTAATGGTTATAAACAGCTACAGACAATACTTTTTTAGCATGTGGCTGTCCTATAACATATTCGTCAAGAAAACTTGAAATTTCTTTAGGTGAAGGTAAATGGGCTTCTGTTTCTTCCTGAACTTCATGTGTTTCTTCTCGAATTATATCATTACATAACTCAACACATTCATCACACACGAATACAGAGGGTCCTGCGATAAGTTTTTTAACTTCATGCTGACTCTTGCCACAAAAAGAACAATATAGAACTTTATCTCCACTTCCGTTACCGGATTTACTCATAACCTAACCCCTTCTTACAGCTACTACCAGATTAATTAGTAATATACATGTAAAATTTTAGTCAATCAGAAAAAGATAAGCCAATTAAATAATGCCAATTCCGCAAAAATCAAGCGGAATTAGCATGAATATCGATTGGCTAGTTACTCAGATGTACCTGATACAAGCTCTCGATCATAAAGAACCTTATCAATCAGTCCATAATCAACTGCTTGAGAAGCGCTCATGAAATTATCTCGCTCAGTATCACGCATAATTTGATCAGGTGTTTTTTTGGTATGTTTCGCCATAATGCTATTTAAACGCTCTCTAACTGCCAGAGTTTCACGCGCATGAATTTCAATATCCGTTGCCTGGCCTCTATAACCGCCGAGGGGTTGGTGAATCATTACTCGTGAATTCGGAAGGCAAAAACGTTTACCATCCGCACCAGCACAGAGTAACAGGGCAGCAGCACTTGCTGCCTGACCGATACATAAAGTGCTTACATCTGGTTTAATAAATTGCATTGTGTCGTAAATAGCAAGACCAGCAGTAACGACACCTCCAGGTGAATTGATATACAGAGAAATATCTTTCTCAGGATTCTCAGATTCAAGAAACAATAATTGGGCAACTACCAGATTGGCCATATGGTCTTCGACTTCACCCAAAAGAAAGATAATTCTTTCCTTCAACAGTCTTGAGTAAATATCATATGAGCGCTCACCTCGAGATGTTTGCTCGATAACCATTGGAACTAATCCACTAGCACTTCGAATTAAGTTATCTGAATAGCCCGGCATACTTAGTCTCCTTTGTTCTCAGTGCCCTTTTTGGGATTCATCACTGAATCATAATCCTTATTTTTATATTTAAGCTTTGCATCTTCGGCGATTTTATCAGCAACCATATCTTCCATCACCAGAGCTTCTATTTCAGCCATATGTTCTTTACTGGATTGATACCATGCTCTTAATTCATCAGGACTTTCATAAGCACTGGCGAATTTATCAATCATAGCATTAACTCTGTCCTTGTCTGCAACTATTTCATGTTTTTTAACATATTCTGAAAAGAGCAAGCCAAGATGAACGCGACGTTTTGCCTGTTCTTCAAACAGTTCACGAGGAAAATCAGGAATTTGTTCATCGTCTTTGTGTTCATGTCCAAACAAGCGATGATACATGTCGTGTTTTAAGTGTTCGATTTCTTTATCAATTAAAGCTACAGGTAAATCGATGGTGTTTACTTCCATCAGCTTATCAAACAGTTTTTCTCTGTTCATCATGTCGACACGACGCTCGAGTTCTCGAACCATGTTGTCTTTAATGTCTTTTTTGAGCGCCTCAATACCGCCTTCCTTGATATTGAATTTTTCTGCGAACGCATCATTGAGTTCAGGTAATTTACCTTCCATCACTTTACGGACAGTAATCTTGAATGTAGCTTCTTTACCTGCTAAATCTGCATGACCATAATCTTCAGGGAAGTTCACTTTAATATCAAAAGGCTTGTCTTTTTTGCCGCCAATAATTCCATCTTCAAATCCAGGGATCATTGCTCCAGAACCGATGATCAATTCATGTCCCTCAGCGCTGCCGCCTTCGAATGGTGTGTCGCCAAGGAATCCTTGGAAATCAATAACAACCTTATCACCTTTCTTAACCGCATGGGATGCTTCATGCCATTCTTTATTTTGCTCAAGTAATTTATCCATCATGTCGTTAACGTCTTTATCGGTAACTTCCGAACGTGTTAACTCAACAGTGGCTTGATTCAATTCTGCAACTTCAAATACTGGCATTACTTCAAATACTGCGGTATATCGGAAATCTTTGCCCTGCTCAACCTGTTCAGGCTCAACATAAGGATAGCCTGCGGGAACCAGTTCATTTTTTTGTAGGGCTTCAAATAATGTAGACTGTACCATTTCTCGAGCGACTTCTTCCCGTACGCTGTCAGAGTAGCGGCTCTTAACTACATTCATAGGTACTTTTCCGGGACGGAAACCATCAACCTTAACTTTGCGAGCAAGATTTCTGAGACGTAAGCTCACTTCTTCCTCAACTTTCTCTGCAGGTACAGAAACTGTTACCTTACGCTCCAAACCTTTTAAGGTCTCAACAGAAACTTGCATTAATTCACCTCTTGGAAATTATCATGAAATGGTGCGAAAGGAGAGACTCGAACTCTCACGGGTTGCCCCGCTGGAACCTAAATCCAGTGCGTCTACCAATTCCGCCACTTTCGCAATCAGGTTGGATTATCAATCAGTAATTCAGTCTTGTAAAGACTCAGATGGAATCTTTAGCGCTAGACTTTTAATTTATTTACAAATGGGGTGAACGATGGGACTCGAACCCACGACAACCGGGATCACAACCCGGGGCTCTACCAACTGAGCTACGCTCACCATAATAATTTTCCAGCAAACTTAGTACAACATGACGGCTGGCGCGCCCGGCAGGATTCGAACCTGCTACCCTCGGCTTAGAAGGCCGATGCTCTATCCAGATGAGCTACGGGCGCTTAATTGGTCGGGGAGGAGGGATTCGAACCCCCGACATCCTGCTCCCAAAGCAGGCGCGCTACCAGACTGCGCTACACCCCGTTACCCGTCCAAGGACAGAGCGCAGATAATACTAGCTCATATCACCAACGTCAATAACCTAAAGCATTAATTTTTTATTAAATGTTTAATTTAATTTAAATCTTATTCCTTTTGATTTCAAAAAGATCATTTTAGAACATTATTGCCCTTCTATCTAAATCATGTAATTTAAGCTAGCATTAACAATCATGGACTTAACTCTGAATTATGAACACTATACTGTTACCTTTATTCGATAATCTTACTTATCTGCATAAAAACCACGAACACGTGATTTTACCGGATACCCGATTTCAAAATGACTTTAATTACACCTTAAGCTTTCTTAAAAGTTATACTGGAAGCCAGGGAACATTTAACAGCTACCGCCGCGAAGCCGAACGCTTGCTTCAATGGTCCTGGCATGTGAAAAAAGCAACAATTGACGAACTAAAACGGGATGACATTGAAGAATACATCCATTTTTGTCAAAACCCGCCCAAATCCTGGATCAGTTTGAAAAAAGTACCACGATTCATAGAAAAGGACGGCAAACGAATCCCCAATATAGAATGGCGTCCTTTTGTTGTTACTATCAGTAAAACATCTATAAAAAATGGTCATAATGCATCTCTGGATCAATTCAGTTTATCTCAAGGTGCAACCCAGGAAATATTCGCCATCTTAAGTACCCTGTTTAATTTTTTAATAGCTGAAGAATATGCTGTTTCCAATCCCGTAGCACTTATCCGTCAAAAAAGTAAGTTCATTCGCAAAAGACAACACAATGCACCGATACGGCGTTTAAGTCTTTTACAATGGAATGAAGTATTGCATGCTGCGGAATCAATGGCAGAGGAGTCACCAGAAAAGCATGAGCGTACTCGATTTATGTTAAGCTTGCTATTTGGTATGTATTTAAGAATATCGGAACTCGCGGCCAGTGATCGCTGGATTCCCAGTATGAATGATTTTGCCAAAGACAGTAATGGCCATTGGTGGTTCACTACTGTGGGTAAGGGAAATAAGGAGCGGCAGATTGCAGTGAGCGAGGCAATGTTGGAAAGCCTGACTCGATGGCGTTTATTTTTAGGGTTAACTCCCCTGCCCTCACCTGCGGATAACTCCCCATTAATTCCCAAAATTCGGGGAAATGGCCCCATGAGTGATACCGCTCCTATTCGCAGGATTATTCAGCGTTGTTTTGATTTGGCAGGTGAACGTCTTCGTCAAAAAGGACTTTCTGAAGAAGCCGATAATTTATCAGCCGCTACAGTGCACTGGTTGAGGCATACTGGAATCTCTGAAGACGTCAAAATTCGACCACGAGAACATGTTCGGGATGATGCAGGGCATAGCTCCAGTGCGACCACAGATCGATACATCGATATTGAGAAGCAAGCACGTTATCAATCTGCACGAAACAAAACTATAGAACCCAGCGATTAGAATGTTCACAGGGATGTGTCGACAAACCGTTAAATCATTCTGTTAACTATGGTAAAATTAGCTATTAATATCTGTTCAATGGTTCATGATGCTTACCCTTCGTCAAATTACTCTCTCTCGTGGCAATAAAATTTTACTGGATAAAGCCGACGTCAGCCTCTATGAAAAGCAGAAGATTGGTCTTATTGGTCATAACGGCTGTGGCAAATCGACTCTATTCGACTTTTTTCTTGGAAAACTGAACTCAGATACAGGCGAATATTTAATTAATCCACAATTAAGTATCAGTCACTTATCACAGCAGTTACCTGACAGCGATGAGAAGGCTCTGGATTTTGTTCTCGCAGGCGATGAAGAATATATTAAACTATTGGCTCGTTTGGCAAAAGCCGAGCAGTCAGGTAATGATGCTGAAGTACTGGCGTGTCATGAAGAACTAAGCCATAGCGGTGGTTATAGCAAACCGGCTCAGGCCGCTACGATTATGTCTGGTTTAGGTTTCAGAGGAGATCAACAAAACGCACCAGTCAATAGTTTCTCCGGAGGCTGGCGTATGCGGCTAAGTCTCGCACGTTGCTTGATGAAACCAGCCGCATTACTGTTACTTGATGAACCGACGAACCATCTGGATATGGAAGCCATATTTTGGCTTGAGCGTTTTTTGAAACAAAGTCCAAGTACGATTATTTTGATATCGCATGACAGAGAGTTCCTCGATGCCTTTGTAACTCATATTTTACATATCGAGCATCAAAAGCTTAATTTATACTCTGGAAATTACAGTTGCTTTGAAAAAACTCATGCCCAACAATTAGCATTACAACAGATAATGCACGAAAGGCAGCAAGCTAAAATTACTCATATGATGTCCTTCGTCAATCGATTTAAAGCAAAAGCGACCAAAGCCAAGCAGGCACAAAGTAGATTAAAAGCAATTGAAAAAATGGAGATTATTGCCGCAGCACAGGCTGATTCCCCATTTTCTTTCGAATTCTTTCCCTGTCCTCGAGCAGGTAATCCATTGATTCAGTGTAATCTGGTGGATGCAGGGTACCAAACTCCAATTTTGAAGAAAATTAACCTCTCCCTGAACCCAGGAGATCGAATTGCATTGTTAGGGCCAAATGGTGAAGGTAAATCCACTTTAATTAAAACATTAACCGGAGCGTTACCTACTTTAAATGGAACCATTCATCGATCAGCCCATTTAAAAATCGGGTACTACGCACAGCATCAATTGGAACAATTGGATTGTCAATTAAGTCCTGTTGAAACCATTCAGATCCTGTCTCCTGAAGTCAGAGAACAAACCATCCGTGATTTCCTGGGCGGCTTTAATTTTATAGGAGATATGGCAGTCCAGCCCATTCAACATTTTTCAGGCGGTGAAAAAGCACGCCTTGCGCTGGCAAAGCTTGTTTGGCTTAAACCCAATCTGCTCCTGCTTGATGAACCAACAAACCATCTGGATTTGGGAATGCGATCTGCAATTGAACTCGCATTACAAAGCTATGAAGGTGCTTTAATTCTTATTTCGCATGACAGACATATGCTGAAAACAAGCGTGGATAATTTTTATTTAGTCCATAACCAAAAAGTACAGCCTTTTGATGGTGATCTGGATGATTATTATTCCTGGCTGCAATCTAAAGATGTAAAAACAACAACCTCATCTCAAACAACAAATGACTATAAAGAAAAAAAAGTAATTCAAAACCGCTTAAAAAAACTGGAACAAATCATTGATCAATTACAGAATGAAATTAAAAAGCTGGATATACAACTGGCTGATCCGAGTCTCTATGAAAACAGTAATCAGCAGAACAATTTAAATCAGTTAATAAATCAAAGAGACAAAAGTATTTCTTCCTTGCATCAATCAGAGGAGGAATGGTTGGACTGTTGCACTATATTGGAACAAATGTACTAAATTAACTAGCGCAATAACCCAACCGGAGTCAAAACAGCGTTCTATTGCTGATGATGGTATCAAAAGACTTGAGGCCAGCATCAGCAATTCTGGATGATTGAAAACAACGAAGCTCAAGGTATATTTAATTATAACGCCAGAGTTTGTTGCTGTTTACATTCATCAGTAGCAACAGAAGATCCTTTATATAATGTTAAATAATCTTTGAATTTAGTTGATGTAGTCTCTGGACTTGCCGTATCGGTCAAGCGTTTAATATACTCTCGCTCTAAGGAGCTGCTGATCTGGGTACCTTGCCCTCGTTGAACTGATTTATTAAATTTACGATGCAGATCATTACAGATGCCCAGTAATTGCTGCATTTTATCAAAGGATAGCTCTTCCTTCTCTTCTTGTGATTCTAACAAGTTAGTTCCTAAATCAACCAAATGTTGCACTCCTGTATTTTCTTCTATCTTTTTGTAAGAGCTGAATAAGGTCAAAACACCACGGACAAATGGTTTTACCAAAAAAGTTAATGGAGTCATGGCTAATTCAATAACTCCACGAAGCAGATGAGCGCCTCCATCTAAAATGCGTGTTGGGCTTAAAGTGCCTATCCCCAATACTGACTTGGTTATCCCCATGAACACATTAACAACGCCAGTGAATGGTTGCTTAAAATCATTCATTACTTGATAACCACTTTTGTAAGGCTTAAAAAAATCAGCAAAAATTTTGGTGGTTTTTTTCATTGTATAGTGTATAGGCACATAACCGAACTGACCTAACTGGATGTCTGGATCGTAAGATCTATGAGGGTAGGGTCGAAAATCAACAACATCATCCGGATTTGCTCTGGCTAGTAAGTGATAATATGCATCTATAATCGGTTTCTTGTCGACTTCAGGGATATAAGCGGAGACGACTTTGGAACCTTGAACGCCTTTAATGACTTTTAATGAGCTTCCTATTTTAACCGCACTGTAATTTCTGACTTCTTCTACTTTTTGTTCTGCATAAACAGAAAACCAAGATTGGTACTCATCCAATGATTTTTGAACCAGGTTTTTATCCTTGAGGCCTTGCACAATTGCAGGTGCCATACAGGTGAAGAATTTGGCAGATGCCTCCAATCCAGCATTTAGACCTTTAAAGTATGATAATCCAAGTGCTGAATCCCCATTTAACGACACAAATACATCCTTGTGAGTCTCTGGATTCTGGAGGTGTGTAAACGTTTCAGTTACTCTTGACGCCGGTAGTTCATTCACACTAATCCGAATAGAATGAGGATTAATGTTACTGCCTGATAATTTAAGCCGCTCATAAAGATAACTGTCGATAAAAGTCTGCAAATGGTCTGGAATTTCACGATACTCCAGTTCGTTGCCAAAAGGTTTTATTGGATTTTGAGCATTAGATTTCTCCTTAAGACCATTCAAAATCATATAATCCTCTTTGGGAATAATAATTTGCATGGTCACAGGGGTTTTACCTGTTTTAGGGTCTAATCTTCCAACTTGCTCTGTCGCAATTAGCCCGTGATGAGCTAATCTTTGATAAAATTGTACTGTTAGGTCCAGATTAGCATCCACTTTGCCATCTATTTCCAAACGCACTTGCATCGCATAATCAATTTCATAGTGAATTCGGTTGTCTTTAGGAAATAAAGCCTGGTTCGTCACACTATGCGTACCATCGGCTCCGATGACCAATTCAGGATCATAGGCTAACACTTGTTCTCTAATCGATTCGGGCTTCACTTGTTCAATAATAATTTCAACACCTGAATCTCTTGCTATGTCCCGGAACGTTTCTTGTAAGGTATTAGTTCGAATATTGGGACTTTTGCGAAGTTGTTCCATTAGTGCAATCAAACATGGATCATCGCTGGATTGTGTTGCTTGAATTAAAGCTGCCAACTGCTTATGCTGCATCACCAAAGTGTGTTTTCTTTGAAATTCCTCATATTTTTCAAGAACTACAACTTTTAATTGAGGATTTAATTTTTTTAAACCCCACGCTTGGGCTAAGCCAATGGGACCTCCCCCAACAATGACAACATCTGCCTTTTTAGATTGTGGTTGCGATGGTGGATTTGATTGATTCTGTTCGTCCTGTGGCATGGTTGAGCTCCAAAGCTTTTTAAGTTATTAAAAATATTCTATCTTAAAATGCTTAAGGAGCGATTAAATTGCCCATTATTCAGGCAATCTTAATTGATCTAATAATGATTTGGCTGCTAATTGTTCTGCTTTTCTTCGATTGGCACCATGACCATAAGACACATGCTTTATCCCATCTACTGAACAGGTAACATAGAATATTTGATCGTGTTCATCGCCCTCTACTTTAGTTAAAGTATATTCAGGAAGAGCAAATTTTTCCGCTTGTAAATACTCTTGTAATTGTGTTTTGGCATCTTTTAAACAATCATTTAAATTAGGATTATCTAGCCGGGAACGGTATAAATTCAATATCACGTCTTTAGCAGCATCAATACCTCTATCCAGAAAAATAGCTGCAAAAATAGCTTCCAGAGCGTCAGCCAAAATGGAGGCTCGGCGAAAACCACCGCTCTTTAATTCACCCTGTCCCAGATAGAGAAAATCACCAAGAGACAATTCTTTGGCAATTTCAGCCAGCATTTCACCTTTGACCAAAAAAGATCGCAAACGGCTTAATTGGCCTTCACTTTGAGAAGGAAATCGATGAAACAATTCATGGGCGATGACAAAACTTAAAATAGAATCACCAAGAAACTCAAAACGTTCATAATTATCACTGCCCACACTACAGTGAGTCAGTGCCTGCTTCAAATAAGCAGGTTTTTGAAATTGATAGTTTAAGCGCCTGCACAGTCTGTCTAAATCAATTTTCACTGCCAACTACCACCTCGTATGTATTATCAAAATCAACCATCAAGCTCATATTATATACCAAGGGCTTTACAACCTGATATTTTAATTTTACCTTGAATCTGTTCGGGCCATCCGGTGAAATGACTAACTGTTCATTGTTTAAATCATCAACACCATTGATATCAAATCGTTTGGAAAGGCTTGTTCTAAGAGTCTCAATATCGCTGTAAGAATCTCCAGTTAAAGTAGAAACAGGTGTTTCATTTAAACCTTTTATAGACTGAACTATAGAATAGTGTTGCAAATACACAGGAACCACCCTCATCACCACCACTGCAGCCATAACGACCACAATTACAGTAAACAACATCCCGATTAAAGTCATCCCTTGCTGCTTTTGCATTTTATAGTCCCTTATTTAATTAATCTTCCGATCTTTGACCAACGTAAATTATCAGTCTTACCATTCCAGCTCATCCAGACCAGAAAGGCTTTTCCTCTTAAATAATTGTCAGGAACAAAGCCCCAGAAACGACTGTCTGCACTGTCGTCACGGTTATCACCCATCATAAAGTAGTTCCCTTCAGGAACAACTATATCAAAATCGACAGCAGGAACATCTGCTCGGACAAAAATATCGTGTACTACGCCATTTAGATCTTCTTTATATTGGGCAACCGGTTTTCCCGAGCTTTCGTCTATAGTGTAGGCAACAAAAGTTTGCTTTGCTTCTTTACCATTCACCGTTAATTTTTTATTGTGATAAGTCACATGATCGCCAGGCACACCGATGACACGCTTGATGTAATCATATGAAGGGGCTGGCGGCCAACGAAATACTGCGATTTCCCCCGTTTTAGGATTGGATATGGGAATAACCTTCTTTTCCAAAACAGGAAGTCTTAACCCATAGGCAAACTTATTGACTGCAACAAAATCGCCAACTAATAATGTAGGCTCCAATGAACCGGAAGGAATTCGAAACGGTTCAACTAAAAAGGAACGCAATAAGAGAACAATAAAAAAAACCGGAAAAAAGGAACGAGAATATTCAATAATTCGACCTGGTTTTTTATCCGAACCTCTCTTTTTAGCCCAAAAAGCCACATCCAAAAGATAGATAAATCCACTGATTGCGGACAGAATTACTAAAATTAAAGCAAAGTTCATAAATTAATTTCCTAAAAATAACCCAATCTAAAATCCATATGTCCTGTACACACTGATTATTTCTTTTTATCGGTCTGAAAAACGGCCATAAACGCTTCTTGAGGAATCTCAACATGTCCTACCTGTTTCATGCGTTTCTTACCCGCCTTCTGCTTGTCCAGCAATTTTCGTTTACGCGACACATCACCGCCATAACATTTTGCGGTCACATTTTTTCTTAAAGCCTTAACTGTCTGTCGCGCAATAATATGACTACCTAGAGCTGCCTGAATAGCCACATCAAACATTTGTCTGGGAATAAGCTCCTGCATTTTTTCAGCAATTAACTTGCCACGGCTGTTGGCGGAACTTCTATGTACAATAACCGATAAAGCATCCACTTTTTCGCTGTTAATTAATACATCCATTTTCACCAAATCAGCTGCATCAAAACGTAAAAAGTTATAATCCAGCGAAGCATAACCACGACTAACGGATTTCAGTCGATCAAAAAAGTCAGAAACCACTTCGCTCATTGGGATATCATAAGATACAGAGACCTGGCGACCACTGTAAGTCATATTCACCTGAACACCACGCCGCTCAACACATAAATTAATAATAGGCCCTAGATAGTCTTGTGGAACCAAAATGTTCGCTCTGACTATGGGTTCATACATTTCTTTTATCTGTGGTGAGGGAGGTAAATGTGATGGATTATCAATGAACAGCGTTTCCCCTTTTTGAGTCACAATTTTATAAACCACCGTTGGTGCGGTTGAGATTAAATCCAGATTGTATTCCCTCTCCAAGCGCTCTTGTACGATTTCCATATGCAGCATTCCAAGGAATCCACAGCGAAAACCGAATCCCAATGCCTCTGACGACTCAGGTTCGTAGAACAGTGATGCATCATTCAGGCTTAATTTAGCTAATGCTTCCCTGAAGGCTTCAAAATCATCCGAGCTAATAGGAAACAATCCGGCATAGACCTGTGGCTTAACCCGTTGAAAACCAGGCAATACCTGTTCGGCAGGATTTTTATCAAGAGTCAAGGTATCCCCAACCGGAGCCCCTTGAATTTCCTTAATCCCGGCAACAACATAGCCTACTTCACCGGCGTTTAAAGCCTCCAGTTTGGTTCTTTTAGGCGTGAATATTCCAACCTGATCCACTTCATAGGATCTGCCAGTTGACATCACCCGCATTTTATCGCCTTTGCGTATGGAACCATTAACAATACGAACCAGAGATACAACTCCAAGATAACTGTCAAACCATGAGTCAATAATCAATGCCTGCAAAGGAGCATCCAAAGTCCCTTCAGGAGGAGGGATGTTAGCAACCAGCGCTTCTAGAACGTCATCAACACCGATGCCACTTTTTGCACTGACCCGAATGGCATCATGCGCGTCAAGACCAATAATGTCTTCGATTTCATCAATTACCCGTTCGGGCTCAGCTTGGGGTAAGTCAATTTTATTTAATACAGGAAGAACAGTCAGAGACTGATCAATCGCCGTATAACATACAGCGACAGTCTGGGCTTCGACCCCCTGGGCTGCGTCAACAACCAAGATAGCGCCTTCACAGGCAGCAAGTGAACGTGACACCTCATAGCTGAAATCAACATGGCCTGGAGTGTCGATAAAATTAAGCAGGTAGGTTTTACCGTCTTTAGCAGTATAATTTAACGAGACACACTGCGCCTTGATAGTAATACCGCGTTCGCGCTCGATGTCCATGGAATCAAGAACCTGAGAGCTCATTTCACGCTCGGTTAACCCGCCACATATCTGAATAAACCGATCAGCCAAAGTAGATTTGCCATGATCGATATGGGCAATTATTGAAAAATTACGAATCCGCTTTAAATCGCTCAACTGAAGTAACCCTTTTTTGCAAATTGCATAAGTCTATCTTAAATGTGGCCGTGCAGAAAGTAGGCTAAGCTATTTCTGTTGTATTTGTGGTCTAATTGGTTCATTTTGCAAAGAGAATTTGCTAATGCCCCTCAATTTTACTAAAATTCTTCCTTTCGCTTTAATAATAGGATGCACCATGCGACGACTCATCTGGTTAGGTTACACCCTACTGTTTCTTGTGTCCTGCACAAGCTATGCAGACACAGCCTTTACTCAACGCCAAGACGTTCAGAATTTTATAAACTCCATGGTCAAAAACCATCAATTCAACAGAAAACAGCTCACAGAAACCATGAATCAAGTGGTACTGCAACCACAGATTATCGAATCAATGGAAAAGCCCTATGAAAAGAAAACATGGGATGTATACAAAGGGTTGTTTCTAACACCTCAAAGAGTGAAAGGTGGTTTGGATTTTTGGGCTGCAAATAAAAAAGACCTCGACAGAGCTCAAAAACGATATGGCGTACCGCCCGAAATTATTATTGCGATTTTAGGTGTTGAAACCCTTTATGGTGAACGTCAGGGAGATTATCGTGTTCTTGATGCATTGGCCACTCTGGCATTCAACTATCCTAAACGTTCTCCTTTTTTTACCAAAGAGCTAACCGAATATTTACTGCTTTGCCGAGAGCACAAAGTACCGGCAACCCATCATAAAGGTTCCTATGCAGGCGCTATAGGTAAGCCTCAATTTATGCCCAGCAGTTATAGATATTATGCCGTAGACTTTAATAACAAGGGGCATCGTGATTTGGTGACGAATAATGCGGATGCCATTGGGAGTATTGCCAACTATCTTCATAAGCATGGATGGAGATTAAATGGTGGAATCGCGCAACCGGCTAAAATTACAGGATGGAAATACAAACGCATCCAGATGAATCCTAAAACGGCAAATTATAACTTTGCTCAATTGGAAGCAGCAGGGATCAAACCAGTTACCGCATCACTACATCATCCAGCGCGTGCTGGCGTCATTGAGTTATTGACTAACGAGGGTAAAGAATATTGGTTGGCTTACCCTAATTTCTTTGTAATCACCCGTTATAACTCCAGTCCTCAGTATGCAATGGCTGTCTATCTGTTATCACAGCAATTAAAACAGCAGTGGGTGGCACAAAATACCAAAAAGCATAGGGCTTATGTATGATTCGAATATACTGTTTATGAGATATACTGAAACCAATTGCGCCATTAACATCGATAAATTAAATAGAGTTTAACTCATGGATAAATGTTTCTTGTATACTCAGCATCTTGATGATAATGGCTGCTTTTGTTTGAAAATATCTTCTGAAGGCGCATTAATTGCGCCGCCAGAACAACGTACTTTTGCTGAAATTAAATCCTTGCAAAGTGAATGTACAACGTTAATTGTTGAATCAACCGCCAGTGCCAGCATTCTTAGCCTGGAGCTTCCCTGGCTTCCGGAACGAAAAGCCCGGGTCGCAATTCCTTTTGCTCTGGAAGAAAAGCTCGCTCAACCTGTAGAAGAGCTTCATTTTGCATTTGACAAACTAAGATATCAAAACAACCAGTATCTTATTACCGTACTCAGTAAAGCACGATTACAATTCATCATGCGGCTCCTTGACGAACACCAAATCATCTATGAAGAAATTACTCTGGATTGGTACGCACTGACTGCCAATGAATTAATCGTTACAGAATCTTCACTCCTGGTGCATCATGATGATTTTAAAGGAGCACTTTCTGGAGAGCTTGCTCACTATTATTTAAAAAATCACCCGCAGGATAAGGTTCTGTTATTTAAAGACAGTCAATTAACTCCTGACAGCTCAGTGGTCAAAGACAATGATTCATCGTACCTTTGGATAGCTAAAAAATTACTAACAACAAAGCCATTAAACCTGTGCCAAGGTGACATGCAGCATGGGAATACTTCCGACTGGATTAAAAAGGGATATCAAATCGCAGGTGTATTGTGCGGTTGTTGGTTGGCTTCTCTACTGTTGGTAAATGCCATATCCCTACATTCATTGAACAAGCAAAACAAACTACTCGATGACCAGATCGCGACTATTTATCATGAGTTTTTCCCTGATGCCAAACAGGTAATTAGCCCCAAATTCCGTATCGGCCAACTTCTTGGAGATAATAGCGCAAACAGTCAAACGCGATTTTGGTTTTTATTAAATCAATTTGCCAAAGCCATGAATGCCGAGCATAACACGATAGAAAACTTACGATATCAAAACAAAACATTATCAGTAACCCTGGTCAGCACTGATTTCGCTAATCTGGAACAACTGGAAAATAAATTAAAAACAATGCAATTAAAAGTAAAACAAACCCAAGCATCAACTCGAGATCAACAAGTAGTCGCTACCCTGGAGCTCACGTGAAATCCTATTTGAATTCGCTTAATGAGAGAGAAAAATGGATGGTACTGGCTGCTGTTTTAAGCCTTGTCATTTATTTTTACTATCAATTTCTTTATACCCCATTAAGCAATAAAGTCACTTTGAAATCTTCTCAGCTCATTGAAAAAACTGAGACGTTGGCCTGGATGAAACAGGTAAGGCAAAAGGCGCATTCAGCCACAACAAAACAAACAGTAGATAACAGCCAATTACTCACCCTGCTCGCAACTCAACTAAAAAATAATGAAACACTGAAATTTCCCTATCAATTACAACAGACCGGTGCAGGAGACATCCAGCTCACCTTTGATACAGTCCCCTTTAAGCTATTTATGCAGTGGCTTGCTAAAATCAATGATAAATATACGATAACAATCAAGCAATTTGATGTGGAACATACCACTACCCCCGGAGTGACCAAATTGATGATTATTATCACTACAGCAGCCTGACTTACAGCTCTATTCATCCATATTATTTTGGACATTACCCCAGTTGGTTACCCCTGCACCCTGCTTAATTTCAGGAGGTAGTTCATTTAATGCTTTTTGAGCTGCTTCCTGACTATCATAAGTACCGTATAAGCCCTTGTAATAGGACTTACCATTTCGCTGATATTTAATCTGGGCCATACGATCATTTTTTGGTGCCTTATATAGTTTTTGTGCTACTTTTGAAGCCTTCTCATCATCAGCGACCTGAATGGTATAACCTTGAGGATTTTGACCGTTTACCCAATTTCTATCCCTATCCTTAAACGATACTGGGGAATGATATTCACCAACATGATAGGAGTCTGGTACACTAACCCCATTTTGAGCAGGTCCATTTTGATAGCCATAATTGTACATTCTATAATCGGCCTGCGGATACAATTGAACATCATCATAAGTATACGTACGATAACTGGCTGAATTATATTCTTCATAAACCATACATGAAGATAAATTAGTGATGCACACCCCCAAAAACAGGAATCTTATTTTATAATTCATCATAACCCCCTGATTTATAATTTTTACTTCTGCTCTTATTGGTTGTTATCTACCGATTTCAAGAAAACTTTAGCAATCCAGTTGTTTCCAGCTAAAGTATGTCATAAAGTATCTTTTTTGTTTCTCAGTGATAAATACTATGTGGACACATCGACGCTCTGGTCAAACCAATCAACGAGGTTCTCAGGATCATCGAGATCCCTATGAACGCGACAGAACCAGGGTAATACACTGTCCTGCCTTTAGAAGATTACAAAGAAAAACTCAGATTTTAGGAACAGATGAAGGAGATTTTCACCGTACTCGCTTGACTCACTCGCTGGAAGTGGATTCAATTGGCCGAAGCATCGTTCATAATCTGATTAATAATCAGAACCACCCGAAATTTTTATCCAACCTGTTACCCCCAGATGATCTGATTAGTGTTATCTGCCTGCTCCACGATATAGGGCATCCCCCTTTTGGACATGGTGGAGAAGTCGCTTTAAATTACATGATGCGCGAATACGGTGGATTTGAGGGTAATGCACAGACACTAAGGCTACTGACCAAGGTTGAAAACAGTTATGGGGGATTTGGCCTTGATTTAACCCGCCGCGCCTTATTAGGCCTACTAAAATATCCCGTCAAACGATCCGATGTGGCGGCAAAAAAACTACCTCCTATTCATGAGTCCATCCATAAAACCATAAAAATTAACGATTGGTTGCCCCCCAAAGCGTATTTTGATTGTGAACAACCTGAAGTCGATTGGCTCTTATCTCCATTTTCCGAAGGTGATAGAACCTTATTTCAATCGCTATCCAAACAACCACAAGATACTCAATGCGGTAAATCAGCGTTCCACAGTTTTGATTGCTCAATAATGGATACAGCGGATGACATCGCTTATGGCGTTCATGATTTGGAGGATGCCATTCATTTAAGACTCATTAATCCCTCTCATCTGGATACATCCGAATTCAGAGTGCTGCTTGGCAATACCTCCCTGACCAAAGATCAGGATCGCTTAATCAACTCATTATTTTCAAATGATCTCTGTTTAAGAAAACAAGCCATTGGGGAAATGGTCAATTATTTTATTACCTCAACCCAAATTGTGACGATGAATGAATTATTCGAAAATAATTTATTGAAATACAATATTGCACTAATCCCGGAAGCAGCTGCATTATTAAACTATTTAATGCAATGCATTTATCACAATGTGATTGATTCTCAGGAAGCACGTACTTTTGAATACGGCGGACAGACCGTAGTGCTCCGCTTGTTTGACGCCATCAGCTCCAATCCTGCCAGTCTGTTGGATAATAAAAATCGTCAGTTGTTTAAACAGGCTGAAGATGAAACTCAGGCCTACCGGGTTGTTTGTGATTATATAGCCAATATGACCGATGAATACGCCTACCGAATGCATGAACGCTTATTCGGCTTTAATACGAGAACCATATTTGAGCGACTTTAATAAAATCAGAGAGATATAGATTAATGACTAAAATTTTATTTTTGTATGGCCTGCTTCTCTTGAGAACAATTAAATGGATTTAAACGCACAATTACGTCAATTACTCAATAAATCTATATATACCAGTGAAACATTTGCATTGTTAGATTTAGGAGCCAACCCGAATATCCTCAATGATTGCGGCTACAGTCTTCTTCATCTATTAGTTTTTAATCATCGTATGACAGAAGCATTTCAACTGATTGAGAAATATAACGCCGACATCAATATTAAAGATAAGTTTGGATTGACACCTTTGTATTACATGCTGAATGACGGCTTCAGTGTTGACTCTCTTATTGCGATGATTCGATTGGGCGCCAATCCGAATGTACGAAATAGCTCTGGATCAGCACCCATTCATCAGTTTATACGATTGAAATTCAGTTACGCGCTTGAATTGCTTAAAATGCATCCCGAAAGCATTCATTATAAAAGTAATGAAGGCACTCCAATACAACTCATGATGAATCTAAGAAATACTCAACGTTTTTCAGCAGACAATTACATCATCATGGTACGAAATGGCGCCGATCCCGATTCGGTGGACAGAAATAATAGTTCCTTGCTTAGCATCATTTTGGAAATGAATAAACCTGAACGGAGCAAAGAATTAGTCGCTTTGAGTCAACTATCTCCCCAGGAAAGAAAATTGTTTACACCAGACTTAATAGACTATTTCATTCAGGACGATGGGATAATGCACCTGGTTTGCGATCTGCAACAGAACAAAATAAGTAGGCATCATCTTCCCCTCCTGGCCAAATTTCCTAATGCTAAAGAGATGGTCATCAAGTACATCCGGAATTTAAGCAGTGATGTACAGGAAGATCTTATAAAAGAATGCTTATCGCCTAAAACTTCTTTGAATCAATTTTTTTCCATTCAACGTGGATGGTTTATGACTAGTACCAGCAGAGGTACTTTTGCTCAACTGATAAAAATGCAAAAGGCACTGATAGATAATAAAATTCTTGAATCAAAATCGTTTCATGATGCACCAGAACAGAACCATTTCACTCCAACTAACATGGCATAATGGATATTTTATAAGCGGCATTGATTTTGAAGAGTATTCATTAACAGAGCATACTTTCTCAATTGATTACTCCACCAAGTTATTAAAAGGAACATAGGTTCCATCCCAGGGAATAAACGCATTCATATCATTAAAGAAGCACAAGGTCGGTGGATTCAATAAAAATGAATGGCCAATTAATAAAGGTGCAAGGCTCTCTTGTAATTGATGCTCAATATCCAGTTCCCTTTGTCTATCAACTCGTTTATATCGATAAGCCAATGTAATATGAAAAGGATGAGGAATTTTGCTCTTCAAATCAAACTGATGCGCAATATCGTTAATCACTTGTTTTTGGGCCAAAGGCAAGCGAACAACCAACTTTACAGTTCGGCTCACCTCAAGTGACTCAATGCTGACTTCAGGACAAAACTTGTTGTGTTCAAAGGCAGTTTGAATTGTTTTAAAAAGAGGTGTATTCGAAATAAGAAAATCCTTCCATCTCCCACTTCCAACCGCCCTCTCTGTAAAAAGATTAAGAGCCGTCATGTGATAACTTTTATTAGAAAGAGGGGCATAGCAGGAAGCAAGCAAGGTAGACTCATTGATTAATCGATTAATGTCTGCCCATAAGCATTGATCAGCAGATTGCACCGATGCCACAACAGTGAGACCTGGAAAAGGAGTATATTCACCCTTATTATTATATTTTCGAAGCACCATGATATTCGAACATTCGACCCGATTGATACAGAGTATAACCTGACAACTCAAATATAAATACCAGCCTGGCTCAAGATAATCCCTTACAGGCAACAGCGGCTTTTTATGGACTAAACTATAAAAAGCAATCACTCGAAATAGTTTTACGCGGATTGCTGGACTACACTATTAAAATACAGGGAGCACAAAGAGGTTACGATGAATAAATCAAGCATTACACTACTCTTGTCCAGTGTTTATTTAGGGTTGAGCATCAACACAGTGATTTATGCATCCTCCTCTTCCACATTGCCTGCTGATTTATTGTACAATAACAAGCCAATTAATCCTTTGTGTTTTGATCAGGGAGAACTCTCCAACAAAACTCTATCATTAACTGATAATTGTGAGCTTGAGCCAATTAACGTACTTGGCCAATCTAAAGAATTATTAAACGAAGGATATTACGGTTTTGAATACAAATTGAAGGACGATTCAGGCTTTGCTTCCAGTTACAGTTATTATAAAGTAATCGGTTATTACAATCACCTCTATACCCTTCTGTTGATCAGCAACACAGGAGGCAGTGGTCATTTTTCCTCCCTATATCTAGTCAATCGTGATCAGAACAAATTGCATATTAAAACCTTACCTTTTGGTGGAGATCGTTGTAATGGTGGTTTAAATGAGGTAACACAGAATGAAAACATCCTCACTTTTACCTCCAATATTACACCAGGAGATTTTCTTTCCATCAGTAACAACAACCCCGAGCAATTACAAGCGTATGATGATTTGGACGCCTGCGCAGCTTGCTGCGTTGCAACTGCTTCATACACAACTGATTTACAAAAAGACAGTACCAAGGCGACATTAACATCCATCCAGTTTTCCAAGGATCCCGAAACCCTTTCTGATTTAAAGTCCCCTGAGCATACTGGATATCAAGCATGCTTTAATAAGCTCGTGTTGAGCTATATCACAAAAGATAAAACCACATTGTCAGTACAAGAGCTAGGGACTTTCATGAATGAGTTTAACTCCAAATGTACCCAGGCAAAAAAATCAAACCTCTGACCGATCTGCTCCTACTGTATCTATAATTAACAAGAACAGTAGAAATAACAGCACCACAGATTCAGCTTAGAGCCATAAGTGCATCAGTGCTGCGGTTGAAGTGAACAACTCACCGCTTTAAGGTGCGTTGTTCATCCGGATTATCTGAATCCTGTCGCACTACCCCACTCCTGGCAAAAAATGTATTGGAGAACAGAGAAGCATCCCTCCCTGGTGAAGAGGCTACTGGTGGTAATCGAAATCCTGCTTCATGGTGAGGAATAGTTGAGTCCAGGCTGATTTGATGGTTTGCTCGAAGTTCCTCTTGTTCCAGTAACTCTTCAATAAAACGCAATAACTCGGAATGACCAGTAATTTTCACCCAATCAAGAACTGTATCACCATCCATATTCTTTACCTTCAGGACGCTCACTTTATCTCTATCAGGCAGGCAATCCAGAAGAGGTATCAAAATCCCGGGATTGCTTATTGCTACCCGGTGCAACACGGTATTTCCATACGCGCTTCGTACCATCAAGGCATCAGCTCTCGCCTCACTGGGCAAGCAGTCCATTAGCTGTTTCAGGATTTCGTGACATTTTGCTGCGACCAGGTGCAGCACGCTATTACCACCCTGAAATTCCTTGATTAAAGCCCCTGCCCTTATTCCTTCAGGAAGGCAGTCCAATAGCTGTTTCAGGATTTCGGGGCGTTTTGATGCGGTGAGATGGAGCATGGTAACACCATACTCATTCCCTGCCATCACAGCATAAGCCCTCATTGCCTCGGGTAGACATTCCAGAATCTGTTTTAGAATTTCAGGACTGCTAATTGCGACTTGATGTAATACCGTATTGCCATTAAATTCCTCTACCATCACAGCACAAGCCCTTAATGCCTCGGGCAAGCAATCCAGAATCTGTCTGATAATTTCAGGATGGTCTGCTGCTGCCTGATGCAATACGGTAAAGCCCTTAGGGTTTTTAATCATAACGGCGCCAGCTCTTTCTACCTCGGGCAGACAGTCCAGTACTTGTTTTAAAATTTCCGGATGGTCTTCCGTGACTTGGTGCAGTACGGTCAAACCGTTCGGGTTTTTAACCTTGATCGTGTCATATCGAGCTGCTTCGGGCAGACATTTAAGTAGCGAAATCAGAATTTTCGGGCTGCTGGTTGCGAGCAGATGCATCACGGTATCTTCAGAATCATTCGTTGCCTTCAAAGTAACATCCCTTACTTTTTCAGGTAAGTAATCCAAAAGCTGGTGCAGTATTTTCGGGTGGCTGGCTGCTAGCCGATGCAGCACAGTATTGCCGCCATGACTTCGTACCATCACAACTCCCGCTTTTTCTATTTCAGGCAGGCAGTTCAGAATATCTTTTAAAAATTCGGGGTATTTTGCGGCCAGGTGCATCATGGGAATACCTTTGTAATTTTTTGCAATGACAACATTAACCCGCTTATGCTCAGGTAATGCCTGAAGAAACCATTGAACAAAAGTAAAGTGTTGATTATCAATGGCCGCTTGAAGCGGAGGGTAAAAACTTCGAAATTTCACCCAATATTTAGCCCCTTGTTCAATCAGGAGGGAAGCAAAGCATATATTCCCGTATTCTGCAGCAAGATAAAAAGAAGTTAACGCATCCCCATTGGTGGCATTGGGATCAAACCCCGGAAGCCCAACGATTTGACGCACTATGGCTGCGGGCATATCCTTAGACGCTGCTAGCAATCGTGCGACATCAAGGCTGGATGCGGGCGTGATAGTGCGGGGTGTGAGCAGCACAGGAACGGGAGATTCTCCTGTCGAGTCAGGTGCAGCAATACGTTCAACCTGGGCAAGCAACGCTTCGGGCCAGGAATCTCGTGAAAGCGCATCGCCTGCGGTGTTCTGCTCCTGATTGCATCGGTTGCGGATGAATTCAAGCAGGTTGGGAAGACACTGTCGAAACAGATTCGACCAGCTGTCAGCAGGATAGCACAGAGCATGAAGCAGGATGCGGTTTATCTGATAGGGCGTTACTTCTAAAATACCGTCTTCCCCTGCTCTGGCTAACCACTCGGCAAGCATCGCATCTTTTAACCGGATGGCTGGAATGCTGTTGCTTCCTTCACTGTTTTCTCGAAAGTACAGGTCACAAAGTCGGGCAAAAAGACTGGCACGGGCGGCTGTTCCTTCATCACCGCTTGCGGCAAACCAGTTTGCCGTATAATTACTGATGAAGTCATGATAGGCACCGTTTCGCCACACAGCGAAACCACGCTCAAAAGCGCGCAGGCGTTCTTCCAACCTAACGGTATCGTCAAGCAGGGACGCAAGAGTAAGGTCAGGGTTATGGAGGCACTGACTATAAACATGAAGCGCCCCCACCCAGGCGTCCTTGTTGTCCTCGGGCATGTCGCAGACGTCGAGCAGATTTTTATAGTCTTTATACTGATAAAGCGAATCGTGAAGCCTTAAGACAAGGTAGAGGATACTCAAGGGGTCTTTTTCGTGTGCAGGGTTCGCAAGGGATTCCGGGCTGAAGTTTACTCCCCGAAGCCAGGCGAGTGTGTCCTCAGCAAGCGGTCGCAGCCCGGTTGCGGTGATGCTGCCCGAACTTAGGGCCAGCGTGTGGCGTTTGGCATGACGTTCAAGGGCCGCAAGGATGGGGATGAAATGACAGGGGATGGATTGCAATCCTGTCTTGCTGCAATACCCGTTGATTTTTTGCATCATCTGCTCATCCGGCGCTATCCCTATTGTGCGAAAACGCTCCAGCACGAAGTCCCGTGCCGCGTCTGAGCCACCGGCTTTTTTTATGGCATTTCGAACAGTACCCGGCATGGTGCCGTATGCCCATGGCAAAAACAGGGACTGAAAATGCTCATTAAAGGTGGAGCGTTCCGCGCCTACCGGGTCTCGCCCGTCGGGAAGATTGATGTTCATCTGCTTTCCAAGCACTTCACGCGCCATGAAATCGAACAGCCCCTGCATGAGGACATCCTCTGCATTCAAAGGCAGGCGCTTGCCTTCATAGCCATCAAGCGCCATGAGCCAGGCATGGCGTATGCCTGTAGAGCAGATGCGTGGTGTGGCTTTCGCCAGAGCGTTATTGATGCGGTCAAATTCCTGAAGGCGCTGCAGCCGTTCATTTTTGGCGTTGCTCCCAGGCGGCACCGGCCATCGTTTTTTATCCAGGTCTATCAGTGCTGAGAGAACCACTGCATAGACCTCAGGCAGTGGCAGGTACCATTCAGTAGAAACCTGCTGCCCATTGCGTTCCTCAACCAGAGTAACCCGGTCAAGTTCTTTGCTCAAGGTGCGTGAACTCAACGTTGCTGCCAGCCATGCTTTGGTGGGTGCCTCCAGAAAAGATGATTTGACTCGTCCTTCATACCTCGTTCTGACACGACTCATCCGCTCTAGTGCTTTGGTATTAGCGGTCATTTCAATAGTCATCTCGCAGGCGGGTACAACAACCGATGAAGAGGCTGCGGATGAAGAAGAAGCGGCAGCCACAGATGAAGCGGGTTGAGCAGGCACTTCGCTTTCCTTCTTTCGCAACAGATACCGTGAAGCCAGCTGGATGGCAAGCATGGCTGCTGCATTCGAGGTTACTTTGTTGTGCGTGCTCTGTGCGTCCTGAGCGCTTTCAATCACCGCTTGTGTGAGGTTGTCTGGCATTTGGGACTTCCCAGGATAACTGTAAAAGTTTTCACTCTATCACAGGGTGTATAAACTGAGCAATATGAACTCACACGATGCTGTCGTGACGACATGCAAGAGGAATAAAAATTATTGATTAAAAGAGAGAGTAAACATCAACGTGAATTTCATAATAATTCATATGACGGACATAATATCTATGGGTGAATCTTTCAGCCAAGTCTTCCTTGTGTTACCAAAATTGCAGGTCAGCGAGCCATATCAACTTACTTCAGTGTCGAATGCGAAATGGTGACCCGCCTGCGCGCACTACTGTCCGGTAAAAGAAGAAATAGTTGAGCGTCCTTGATAAAGCGCTAAGATAGCGCCCTAAATCCCCATTTAGGTCAAGGACGTACAGTGAAAGATACCGTTTTTCAAGAAAT
>NZ_RZGU01000027.1:0-54534 GCF_003990085.1 Legionella sp. km535
TCATCCCGAACCCGAGCGTAGCGTTGAATTCTTTATATATGTTCGAAATCCAGTCCAGGTCTAAAGTATGGATTCCGCGGTCAAAGCCGCGGAAATTCGAAGCATGGCATTTGCTCACACCGAACCGTACAAAAAACACAGACGGTAATCACCTCCACCTCATCCCGAACCCGAGCGTAGCGTTGAATTCTTTATATATGTTCGAAATCCAGTCCAGGTCTAAAGTATGGATTCCGCGGTCAAAGCCGCGGAAATTCGAAGCATGGCATTTGCTCACACCAAACTGAATTCCCGCGGCTCTGACCGCGGGATCCACTGAGTTAAGCCGAGGTTCTGTTCAAGAGACCGAAAGTAGCGTAGGTGAGGGCTTATAATTCCTGCATCCAATTACTTATGGACTATACTCTAGAGGAAGGTGTAGCTTATGAATTTTAAAAAAAGATCCCGAATATTGACATCCGCTTTATTAATTGGGCTAGTCATGCCACTTTTTGGAGAAAATGTTCCTTCAGTATTTACAGAACAATCTAACTTGTCCATTGTTCAAGACCCAATTGACAGTAATTGGCTTCCGGATATTGTAGGTTTGCCTGATGAAGCTGAGGTTGAGCATCTTACTGATCATGTCGCTGAAGTGATGGAAGAGGAGCAAGATCCAAATTGTAATGCCATTGATTATAATCTCAGAATGATTCTGTTTCAGAATTTTGTTATTTATCAGCATATGGCCAATGCACAGCATCATTATTTTCAAGAAAATATGGCACTTAAATATGCCCACATACTCGCCATGATTCTGAGAGAGAGCAGTGGAGATCCAACCAATGTCACAGACATGAGCGGCCATACAATAACGACGAGCAAGCCAGACACCAATTTGCAACGCTGGAATAATTTATTAAACATATCATCGCAAAATGGGCTTCGATTTAATTATCAAACTAACTTTGGATTAACTCAACTTTCTGTAGACAGATTGTTTATTGCTTTCAAATTGGCCAATGGACGAAGTCATGTCAAGGATTTTCTCGAAGGGAAATATGGTGATGCAAGCCCCGATCAAGTCACTTTAAATACGGCTATTGCAATCCGCCGGTTGATTTGGTTCTATCAAGATATCGCTCAGGGACGATTAAGTCAAAATGATGAGCCTATAGATGTGAACGATATTTATAAACCTGAATTTACTGAACGATACCAGAATGGTTTAAAAAGGGCGCTTTTATACTGTGGTACTCGATTTTTATTTAATGTTGATAACCAACCTGTCTGGACTAATAATAATTTAATTTTTGAAAAAGCAATTGCATCAATTGCTTATTGCAAACTAGGCAATGAGCATATTGGATACGGTAAAAATGAAATCGACGAATTGTGTTTCGTTGAATGGGTGACTCTATGTCCAGCCTTAAACATTGATATAGCACTTCTAACACCGCTCAGTTACTTCCAGACCAGGAAAGACAAGCCAGTGTGTATAGACACTTTTAAACGTTTGATAAATCAGGAACCGCAAAATGAATAAAAGGGAAGTTGGAATACAAGTTGTTCCTACCTCCCTATGTCAAATTGATTAACGTTCCCGCAAGGCGGATTGTTTGGCTTTAATTATGGGTTTAAGTAAGTATTGTAAAACAGATTTTTGACCGGTAAGAATATCAACCGTAGCCATCATGCCTGGAATAATCGGTAAGGGTTTTTGATTCGTTCCCAAGTGATTTTTATACGTGCGAACGCGTATTACATAATAACTTTCATTTTTTTTGTCATTCTCATCGATGATGGTATCCGCACTGATTTGTTCGACTTCACCTTCAAGTCCGCCGTAAATTGAAAAATCATAAGCAGTTATTTTAACCATGGCTTTTTGTCCTGGATGGATAAATCCAATATCGGATGGCCGTATTTTAGCCTCTATCAGCAGGGTGTCATCAAGAGGTACGACTTCGATAATATCACTTCCGGGTTGAACTACACCGCCAATAGTAGTTGTTTTAATTTGTTTTATAATCCCATACACAGGTGATCTTACTGTAGTTCGAGTCAAACGATCCTTATCTGCCTTATTTGCCTCAACCAGAGCAGAAAGTTCACCTCTTGCTTTATTTAATTTATCCAACTCATCGGATTTAAATTTATCAATATTTCCTTTTATTTCATTTACAGTACGATCCAGACGGATTACTTCAACTTCCGAAACTGAACCATTTTTTAATAAGGGTCGAGTCATGTCTAATTCTTTTTGGGCCAACTCAAGAGATTTAGTTAATTGCACTAATTCTCTCATTCGTGATTCATATAGTGATTGCTGGTCTTTAACCAGGTTGGGATAATTCTTTTTAAGATCTTCCGGAAAATCGGGCTGAGTCTGATTTATTTCCGCGTTAATTCGTATAATTTCTAATTCCAAAGAGTCAATTTTTTTCTCTGCTTCAGCATAACTGGACATAAAACGCGTATTGTCAATTTGCATCAATATTTGATCTTTCTTGACTATTTCACCTTCTTTTACATAGATCTGTTGAACGATTCCACCCTCGAGATTTTGGATCACCTGTATTTCACTGGAGGGAATAACTTTCCCTTCTCCAGTAGTCACTTCATCAAGTATTGCATAATTAGCCCATACAATTGCCACTAAAATGAAGAAAGCAGAGGTCCATAAAATAATATGGGTAAATGCTCGAGACTTATGAGTTTTACTCATGTTATTGTTTCCTTATCGTCACGCCAGTTTTCAGGGCATTAAGAACCGCTTCTTTTGCTCCATCTGCAATAACTTTACCATTTTCCAAGACGATAATTCTATTGACCAATTCAAGCATGGATAGCTTATGGGTAATTAAAATTAAAGTATGATTCTCAGTCAGATAATCATGCAATCGCTTTTTGATTTGGCGTTCATTGTTATCATCCATGGCAGATGTGGGCTCATCCAAAAGTAAAATATTGGGCTGCATAATCAAGGAGCGGGCAAGTGCAATGGACTGTCTTTGACCGCCGGATAATTCAGCCCCTTTTTCTCCAACCTGCCGGTCAAAGCCTTTTGGGTGATTATTAGTAAACTGCGTCACACCGGCTATTTCGGCCGCATTTAATAGGGCACTGTCTTGAATAAAGGGAGCACCAACACAAATATTATCGCGAATGCTTCCATAAAACAAAACAACATCTTGTGGTACATAGCCAATTTGCTGGCGCAAATCATCGGGATTAATTTGTTTGTAATCAGTGCCATCCAGCAGAATAGTGCCTTCGGTCGGGGTGTATAATTTTAACAACATTTTACCTAGAGTTGATTTTCCTGAGCCAACACGACCAATAATTGCAACACGCTCCCCAACTTTAATTTTAAAATTTATATTTTGAAGGACATTCACTTCATCGTCTTTATAATGAAATGACACATGCTTGAACTCGACATCGCCTTTTAGTGCAGGCCTATGAAGAAATCGAGCATCCTCGGTGATGTCAGTCTCTAATTGCATTATGTTATTTAACGATTCCAAAGCGTTGACTGATTGGAAGTAACGAGTGAATAAAGTGGATACTTGTGCCATTGGTGCTAATGCACGACCAGTCAATATAGTACAAGCAATTAAGCCCCCAGTAGTTAATTCATTATTAGAAATCATATAGACACCAGCAATAACAATTGCGATGGTAGCTATTTGGGTTGCAAGATTGGTAATATTGATGCTTGTATTCGATACAATCCTCAAATGCATGGCATTTTTTGATGCCTCATTAACAATTCGTTCCCATCTCGATTGCAGGATAGATTCGGCGCCTGTTGTTTTTACGGTCTCAATAGAAGATAACGACTCAAACAGAGTAGCTTGTTTTTCAGAGGAGTATTGATAGGACTTTCTTGTCAAACGAATCAATGGCCATTGAAGAAGCAAGCCAATAATTAGAATAATGGGTATTACCAGAAAAGGTATCCAGAATAAACTGCCACCAATTAGATAGACCACAAATAAAAAAATACATACGAAAGGAAGATCAACTAAAATCGTCATGGTACTGGACGTTATAAAATCTCGAAACATCTCAAATGATTGAACCGTATTAGCCAATGAACCAACAGAGCGTGGCCTGTTGGACATACTTAAGCCAAGTACTTGCTGAAAAATAACAGCTGATAATTCGAGATCACTGTGTTTATTTGCTACATCAATAAAATAGGAGCGTAAGGTTTTTAAAATCATATCGAAAATAAAAACCACAGCAACGCCACTGGCTAAAACCCACATGGTATCGATTGCATGATTGGGCACAACGCGATCGTATACATTCATGGTAAATAAAGGGATAACTAAAGCGAAAATATTGACGAGTAGTGAGGCAAGCAGTACTTCAGAATAAAGAGGCCAGGATTTAACCATGACGCTCCAAAACCAGTTTTTCGACTGTTTCTTTAACGTTTCTTGAGAACGGTGTGTATGTTTAAACTGTTGTTCCACTAAAATAACTTGCCCACTGAGTTCTGAAGCTACATCTTCAATCTTGATTCGGGTATCAGGTGCTCTGGGATCAAGAATTACTTTTTTACCTTCATCATCAAGAATCAATAAAACAGCGCTACCATCATTTTTAAGTAATATAAGAGGAATGTATTCCTCATCCAGTGCATCCGGCTTCATGGTTTTTAATTCGGCATCAAGAGAAGCCCTGCCAGCGGCCCTGGGAAATAAATCAACGGTGAGCTTGTTATCAACCAAAGGCAAACGTGCTACTAGAGATAGGGGAGAGAATGGATTTTGGTAGTACCTTGTAAGCAGAACAAGACATGCTAAAAGTGTATCGTTTTCAGCAGTCTCACCTAGATCAACATGAGACCATGATTGCCTTCGTGGAGTAGTCATAGTTACCATTTTTTGTTATTTAAAATAAGTATATACAAAAATCAAATAAATAGTGATGTTTTCAGCTAAACAGTATATTTACGCTTGTTAAAAGGCTTTAATGACTCTGATATCTGCTTATATAATTCAGGTAACCATCTGGGTTGAGCAAATGTAGTGGTTGATGGTTTTTGATGACGCAAATCGTTTGGGGCTATTATGAGTTGAATATTATTTAATCCAACTCGTCGAGCCAGAATAAAGAGCTGATCAATCGCCAGATCACCTATTGCGAGGCATCCTACTGATAAATTGCGACCATGAATAAAAATATTATTTCCCAATTCTCTTCGACCATCCTGGTATCCCTTTTCACGATCAAAGCTATTGGGATAATTAATCATCATTGATAAATGCATGCTGCTAAATGGATTAAAATTAACTAATTTATAAACACCTTCGGGAATTTGTTTGTCATTTTCGCGTAATTTAGGTCCTAAACGGCCACTGAACCCTGTTAAGGGATAATCGTGTATGTGTGTCCAATCCTGATTTGGATTTTTAGCCCACAACTCGACCTTGCGCTCAGATTTGAACGCCAGTAACGCGATTTCACGCGGAGGATAACTGACTCCAGCTTTGGTAAAAAATGAAATTAATTGAGGCTCTACTCTCAATCCATATCGTTTTACGGCATGATCTATAGCTTTATCCCAGTTCAATTTGGGAGCCATTGAATAGGCGCTTAAAGAAATGAACATAAAAGCTATAAAAAATAAACGTTTCATGTAAGTACTGAATTCGTAAGTTAAAGGCATAGTATCAAATAAAAATCCTAAGAACAATTTGCAAAAATTAATACTCTTGGTGATGTTGACAATTGCTCTATAACCTCAACGCGATAGGATGTATTCGCGTAATCCAACACATCACTATCTTCAGCGGACAAGACGCGACAGACTGGCGTTTTCGAATAATTGATCAAGTCAACTGTCAACAGATCCTAATTCGTTTCTACTCTTTTTTTTTGTTGCAATAACATCTGTTTTTTACTCGGAGCAGATAATTGTGTCGTAATAAAATCAGGGCTTATTTCCAAGCGGCCTATGGAAGGTACTAAACCATAATGATTGGGGCATAGATAAATCACAGAACCATCTGCAGCAACTTTATAAAATATATACCTATAGGAGCAATATTCGGGTTTCTGAAGTAAAGCAACCTGCATCACAGGAGTACCTGTCATTCTATTTTCAATAAAATAAGCATTAATCCAGAGATTTGAGATAAGCAGAATACTTCCAATAACAATTAATGATTTAATAAAAGTACTAACATATCGGAACAAAGCGCCATCACTGCTTAAATGATCAATCACACGAACCAAGGCTATAAAAAGAATGATTAAATTAGCAGAGTAAATTGCTGCATTCATATAATTGAAATAACTGCCAAGAATTTCTCCGCCAGAACTTTGGAAATGAATAACTAATGCTATAATACAAAGCCATAGTGCAGAAATAACATAATAAATTGCTTTTCTTTTGATTCCAATAATTAAAAGTACTAAAGCAATTAATGGAAAAAGACAGTGGATAACTTTAGCTAAGTTGTACATTAATCCATTTCCTTGTTATATGATCGTTTTGAAAAGTTCTATATTTATATCAGTAATTTAATGTCTTAGCTAGTCCTCTTTTGAAGGGCAAATGATGCTCAGTTCATTTATTTTCTTACCGATATCGTCAGTTGCCAATCCGCTTGTTCCGTATTAATCGATTGGGTCAGAGTCTCTAATCAGCAGAATGTAGGGCGTCATTGGATAGGAACTGGTTTTAATCATATTCTCCGGTACTACTACGCGTCTTAAGGTAAATTGATTTAATGCTGGAAGAATATAAGGAATGGGATTCATTAATGAAGTTTGTTTGTTGTGATTGGCCTTTTGCTTTTCCTTGTTAGGGATGCTTTGATGCACAGTGCCAATCCATATAGGATGATCAAAGTTATTTATAAAGTAATTGGACTCCCATAAAGTCAATACCAGAATTAGTTTTGATTTGTCATCATGATAAGTCATCAGCAGGGCTGGGCGTTTATTTTCAAATAGCTGAGCGAACAAGGGTAATTTTACTCCTTCATTTGATTTGTTCATTCTCAATAATAGTTTTGTAAAGAACGATTCTGTGTGAACTTTCCATCCATTCTGTTCCAAACCAGTAACCAAAGAATCCAGGTTCCCTGAATATTGCAGATTCAACAGACTGATTCTGTGGCCAATTCTATTTAATCTGTATAAGGGTAAAATTGGCTTTAATTGGTTCCACCACACATGCTCAGTCAATGTATATTCTTTATGGTAGGGTGCATGATTATGAACAAGTCTCTTGTAATTCAAATTGGCTGAAAGCGTTGAACACAACAGGATGGTCAACAGCACGGTCACCATTTTTCCCACAGACACTTCTTTTTTCGAGGTGATATATTGTGTTTTTCTATAGCTAATCCAGTGTATTAAACACAGGAATACACCGAGAAAATATGCAGCGATTACATCGGTAAGCCAATGATCACCTAAATAAAGTGCTGCAAATCCACTTAATCCAAGAAAAATTAATATCAAGGTTCTGAATGCATTTGTGAGGATAAAATAATTATTATTGATGTAGAATAAAATAAATCCATAAAATGCTGTCGCAAGAACGAGGTTCTTTACCGGGAATGAAGAACCTTGCATTGTTATTAGTAGACCTTCAGGTCTTGATGTGTAATGGATATGAGACACAATAAAGGTAATCATCACACTAAAAAACAGCACGCTGCTTAGATAAGCTATTATTTTAAAATTACGCTGAACCAATGCCCACAGACAAAATACTAGAAATAGCCCTGTTAAGGTGATAGTACTGGTTAATTGAACACAAATAATAGCCAGGGACTCCAGGAGCGAAGTATGTAAACTTTGAGTGAACAAATGTATGGGGACATTTATGGCACTGAGCCATTGGGTAGTCATACTTAATATGAGTAACAAAAGAAAACCAAGCAACGATATCAGCGTGAATAACAATAAACCAGCAGTGGGGTAATGATCTTTTTCAGCTTCGGGAGTGATGGCACTAAACCAGCTGAATAATTTGGACTCATTTTTTGAATTGAGCCAAAAAGCATGCAAATTATTTTTTAAAAATGAATTAATTTTAAGAAAAGCTGATTTTATAAAAATACTGGCAAACCAAACGCCGGCCAGAATAACTAAAATCAAAATAAATAATCGAGTTGCCCCTTCAGTAGATAATTCATGACCTGCTGTTCCAATCAAGAATCCCGGTATTACATATAAAATAGACCATCCTATTGCGGATATAACATTTGCCAACAAGAATCGCCATTGTTTCATATGCATTATTCCGGCGATAACCGGAATAATAGACCTTAGCGGCCCAACAAAGCGACCAATTAAAACGCTTTTACCACCATGTTTTGAAAAAAACTCTTTGCCATAGGTTAATAAATAGGGATATTTTTTAAAAGGCCAGACTTCGAGGAGTTGATCGCTGTAAAAATAGCCAATAAAGTAGCTTAGGCTGTCACCGCATACTGCACCTAAAGTTGCCGCAATAAGGGTAAGATCTATACGCATAATTCCGGAGCCGGCAAGTATTCCAATACCAGTCATAGTGACTGAACCCGGAACAATGCTGCCTATAATGGCCAATGATTCTGTCAAGGCGATAATAAAAGTAATGAATAATGACCAATGAGGGTTTGCCTGCAACCAGCTGGTAAGTGGATGAACATAATCAGCAAACAAATTCATAGTATCTCATTGGCAAAATTGATTAAGGAAACTTTGTTCAAAACGCTGACTTACCTCTTCCAGACGAATATCCGGTTTAAAATAACTCATTTGCGTCATTTCCATTTTGGCATAACCACAAGGATTAATGCCTGAAAATGGTTTTAAATCCATATCAATGTTTAAAGCAATTCCATGATATGTGCAACCGTTTTTGACTCTTAAGCCAATTGAGGCTATTTTTTTATCTGCTACATAGACGCCAGGCGCGCCACATCGAGTATTGGCCTCAATCGAATAGTGAGCCAATGTGGTGATTAGAACCTGTTCTAACTGACAGACCAGTGTTCTTATTCCCAGATTTCGCCTTCGAATATCCATTAAAACATAAGCAACAAGTTGGCCAGGGCCATGATAAGTGACCTGACCGCCACGATCTGATTGTACAATTTTAATCGCATTAGCATTAAGTATGTGTTCTGGCTTGCCTGCCTGTCCCTGGGTATATACTGGATAATGTTCTAATAACCAGAGTTCATCATTACTGTGTTCATTTCTATTGCTAGTGAACTCTTTCATTCGATGCCATACATCATCGTATTCTTGTATTCCTAAATGGTGAATGTCCATCATAAAACCATTTTCACGTCAGGGTGTTTGGTGAGATCCTGATAAAATGAATCAAGCATCTCCTGATTTATGGCGCATACGGTTACAGTAATAGCCAAATAACTGCTTTTTTCACTTAATTTATGAGTTAAATTATCATGATTAAAATCAGGAAAGTGTTGATTCACTATTATTCTTATTTCTTCAAGAAAAACCTCTGAATTAATGCCGATGATTTTAACAGGGAAATCGCATGGAAATTCTATAATTGATTTTTTAGTCATAGTTTAATTTATTAATTGCTGAAATGATTCATTTAGTATACGCCAATTATGACCAATATTTCCTTGATTAATTAAGGAATTATCAAGTTTGGTTATAGGAAACAATTCTTTGGTCGTACTACTAATCCAAAGCTCCTTTGCATCAAATAGTTCAGAAACTTTTATGTTATCTTCAATAAAATTCAAATTTAACTGATTGATTAAGTCTATGGCTACTTGGCGGGTTACTCCCGGTAAGCAATAGTGAGTTAATTTTGGTGTTTTGATCACGTTATCTTGAGTAACAATAAAAACATTTGAAGTGCTTCCTTCAGTAACTAGTCCATCACGTGCAAGAATTGACGTGTGAAAACCAGAGGAAACAGCTTCATCGTTCAGTAAAATATTGGCGAGCAGGGAGGTTGTCTTTATATCGCAGCGATTCCATCGTATGTCCTCTAACAGTTTTGCACTGAGCCCTCGTTCTTTTTCCTGCTGCGTTGGATAAGGGGTATGAAGTGTAAAGGCAATAATAGACGGTTTAATTTCAGAGGGGATATCGTGTTTGCGAGCGCCTTGATTACCTCGAGTGACCTGAATGTATATTTGCAAATCACCACCATTATTTGCGGTAATAAGATCGTCTATTAATTTAATCCAATCAAAATCATGCATCTCAATTTTAATTTTTTGTATATTAGAATTGAGACGCTTTATATGTTGTGCTACGAAATACGGTTGGCCATGATAAACGGGCAATACTTCATATACCCCATCGCCAAATAAAAAACCTCGATCAAAGATTGATATTTTGGCTTCGGACAGTGGGCAGTATTCACCGTTAACATAAGCGATGTTCATCTTTCGATAATCCTACGAACCAAACCATCGTTTGAAGGCCAAGCGAATGGAATCCTTTGTGCGCGTATAAAAACCGCCTGCGTCTACAGTTTGAAGTGCATAAAGAGGACGAGTTGAGATGATATTATTATCAAACTGAACCACTAAATCACCCACTTTATCGCCCTTTTTAACGGGTGCTTGCAGATAGGATGGTATTTTGGTCGAAATAGTTAATCTTTGATATTGACCAGCGGGTATTGTAATAAATTGATCATCAGTCAAACCGACATTAACCTTGTCTACAGAACCTTTATAAAGAGGAAGTTCTGTTAAAGATTGGCCTGATTTATAGAGTTGATGGGTTTCAAAAAATCTAAATCCATAATTGAGTAACTTTTCACTGTCATCAGCACGTGACGAATCATTGGGTTCACCAAGTACTACCGCCAGCAGGCGCATGTTATCCCGTTTTGCAGATGAAACGAGGCAAAATCCAGCTTCGTTAGTATGACCGGTTTTTATTCCATCAACCTGGTTGTCTCTCCATAACAAGCGATTTCTATTGGGTTGGCGGATTCCATTGTAAGTAAACCATTTTTGTTTGTACCATCCGTAATATTGAGGAAAATCGGTGATTAATGCACGACCCAGAATTGCCAAATCTTTTGCTGTAGTATAGAGGTTTGGATCTGGAAGACCGGTACTGTCAGTAAAATGACTGTTTTTCATTCCCAGATTTTGAGCCTGCTGATTCATTATTTCCGTAAATGCACCTTCAGTTCCGCCCAAATGTTCTGCCATCGCGACGCAGGCGTCATTCCCTGAATCGACAATAATTCCTTTCAATAACTCCTCGACTGAAACCTGTTGGCCTTCTTTAATAAACATGCGCGAACCACCAATTTTCCATGCTTCACGGCTCACTCGAACGCTGTCATTTAAATGTATCTGTCCATGATGCAATGCATTGGAGACAACATATAATGTCATCATTTTGGTCAGACTTGCTGGAGGTAAACGTTCTTCACTGTTTTTTTCAGCAATTATTTTACCACTATTCACATCTATAAGAATGTACGCTTTTGCGTTGAGCACCGGAGCTGCAGGAGTGACCATTGGTTTATTTGTTAAGTTAGGGGTGGGCTTAGCCAAATCGGTGGGTAAAGAGTCTTCAGCTGCTGAATTGCTGGATTGGACAAATAATGTAATAAAAAACAGTGTCGTCAATAAAAAAGACGTGGCTTTAGTCATGTTGTTACCTGATGTAGTTGCAAAATGCCGATATCTTAACACAGCCTTTTGCGCGCCTCCAAATAGCATAATGAAAATAATGATATTATTTTCTGCGACAGTCCCAAATTCCATTTAATTGATTACAAAACTACGAAAATTCAATAAATTTAGGTATATTACAAGGAAATAAATAATAATAATAAAGAAAAAAATGCGAAAAATACTTTTAGTTTTAACTGTTTTACTTTCAAGTTGTCAAACGACCAATTCACCAGATTCATCATCGACTAATTCTGGAAAACAAAAAGTAAACAATCCTCGTCAGTATCAGCAAAATTTCGTTTACGATCGATATAAAAACAAAAATAATCGATATACCATAAAACAGGATGGAGCTCCTGAAAAGCAACAAAATGTTAGTTTTAAAGAGCCGGTTCCTGCCAGTGAACCTCTAAGCCGCTATGGAAACCCATCGGAGTATTTCGTTGATGGTAAGGCGTATAAAGTCATGCAAAGTTCTAGCGGATATAAAACACGAGGCGTTGCATCCTGGTACGGAACTAAATTCCACAAACAACGCACTTCAAGTGGTGAACCTTATAATATGTATGTGATGACAGCAGCACATAAAACCTTGCCTTTACCCACTTATGTTAAAGTTAAAAATCTGGACAATGGCCGTGTCGCTGTGGTTAAAGTGAATGATCGTGGACCTTTTCATGCAGATCGAGTCATTGATTTATCTTATGCAGCAGCCTTAAAGCTCGGCGTTTTTCCCAAAGGTACTGCAAATGTCGAAATTGAAACGTTGAAAGGACCTTCTGGTGTTGCGCATTATTATCTACAAGCAGGTGCATTTTCATCGGAAGTTCTTGCAAAACGATTAAAAGAAAAATTGGTTCATATTACGCCATCGCCTGTATTTATTGAGCACTACCAACAACATTATGTTGTCCGAGTTGGGCCATTTGGTAATAAAGCCATGTCGGATAACCTTAAAAAGATGTTAGCCCAAAATGGTGTAAGCGGTTCTTTTTCTGTGCTTATCTAGTCCACCGGGATCCGAGGTTTAAAATCCGGATCCTGGGAATTCCTTTGTAGGTGCTTCGTACCGTTTGATCAAGTGTTACAGACTAATAAATTTGTTAGCTAAAACTCTCATGAAAAAACTGATTAACGGTATATACTTAATTTTGACATTAAATTAAGTTACGAAATTGAAGAATTAATAGCTAATTCATGGATTAATGGATAAAATTGCAAAAAAGGGATGATTTTCACTATTCAATTTACTTATGAGGCACACTACCAATGCATGATGGCTCTGTATTTTATACAATATTTTTAATATTTGCTGGGGCTGCATTCTTTTCCACACTGGTCCTCTACACCAGACAATCGCTGCTGGTTGCTTATATTCTGTTAGGTGCTGCCTTCGGTCCCTGGGGTTTAAAGTTGGTACCCGATGTGACGACCATTCAACAAATCGGTGATATTGGAATTGTATTCTTGCTGTTTTTACTAGGTCTTCATCTACAGCCACAAAATCTGGTTCACATGTTAAAAAAGGTGACCTGGATCGCGATAGTGAGCTCTGTTCTCTTTGCCGGAATAGCCTACGGAATAGGTAGATGGTTTGGACTCACTGTTACCGAATCATGGGTTCTTGGAGCATCAATGATGTTTTCAAGTACTATCATAGGCTTAAAACTGCTGCCAACTACTATCTTGCATCATCAACATACTGGTGAAGTCATGATCAGTGTTCTGCTGATGCAGGACGTCATTGCGATCATCATCTTGATCTTGATTAATGGAGCACACCAGGGTGGTGGGTTATCATTAGACGACCTGGTGCTGGTCTTGATTGCACTGCCTGCTCTGTGTTTGTTTGCTTTTGCTTTTGAGCGCTATATATTGATTAAATTGCTCGCGCGCTTTGATAGAACTCAGGAGTATGTATTTTTACTTTCTATTGGCTGGTGTCTTGGATTGTCATTTTTAGCACAAAAACTAGGACTTTCAGAAGACATAGGTGCATTTGTAGCAGGTGTTGCTCTGGCAGCTAGCCCGATTTCATTGTTTATTGCAGAAAGCTTAAAACCATTAAGGGATTTTTTCCTGGTGATGTTTTTCTTTACCATTGGCGCCACGTTCAATTTCAGTTATGCCGCACAAGTAGTTATTCCGGCAGTTATTCTTGCAGCACTGATACTAATTGTTAAACCCTTATTATTTTATATTCTGCTATTTAGAGCTGGCGAGAAAAAGCAAGTTGCCAAAGAAGTAGGGTTTCGACTTGGACAGGCCAGTGAGTTTTCATTGCTGGTTGCAAGCATTGCCCTTAGTACGAAACTTATCTCAGATGTTGCTTCCAATCTGATTCAGGCCACAACTATATTAACCTTTATAGTGTCATCGTACCTTGTGGTATTGAAATACCCCACACCAATTGCCCTGTCAGATAAAATGCGTAAGGATTAATATTATGAAATTATTGGTAGTAGTATTGTGCTTGCTTAGTGAACGATTTTTGATCCATTCGCTTTCATATCAACGATTTTCATGGTTTGGTGATTATTATTTAATGATTACCAATGCCATTGAGAAGCGCATTCATAGTGACAATCCTTGGGTTTATTTAGCGGCTATAATATTGCCGATCACTTTGCTCACATCAATTATATATCTTATGTTCCATAATCTGTTTTTTGGTTTTACAGGATTATTGCTCAGCACATTAATTTTTTTCTATTGTTTAGGCCCCCAGAATGCATTTTATCCACTTTCAGAATCTGACTCTAAAACTGAGGATAGTGAGTCCGTAGGAGATTATTTTGCTCTGGTAAACAGCCAACTTTTTGCCGTTATTTTCTGGTATATACTTGCCGGACCAATTGTTGTTTTAATCTACAGATTATTCACCTTGTGCAAAAACTATAATGAGGTAAGTCAACAAGCAAAACAAGTCACTGAAATCCTTGAGTGGGTACCAGCCCGTATTACCGCTTTATTGTTTTTATTAGTAGGTAATTTCCAACGCGGATTTACTACTTTTCTTCAATATGTTCTTAATAGCCCGGATTCTAACTATCGGTTATTAAGTGAATGCGGCTTGCAAGCAGTACGAGTAAATGAATCTGATGAGATACCGATACCCAATGCTGAGGCACTTGTTGAGCATGCTGCAATAGTATTCGTGGTGTTTATTGCTTTATTTACATTGGTTGCTTGGCTCTAGAGTTGTAATACCCCATAACTTATTGTAGGACTAATCTATGAGTTACTTTATTCGTTTAATCTGTTGCGCTTTGCTTTTTGTGCTATCGGGTTGTGCTACGCAACAGCCAGGCGTGGTCAAGTCCAAAGAAATAGGCCAATGCATGCAATTGTGCGAGCAACGGTTCGATTCATGCAAACAGCAATGTTCTAATAATTGCCCAAGATGTTCACTAATTGCCTCCAAAGAAGCTGAACAAAATTACCGTCAATACGTGCATGACAAACAAGTTCAAGGGGGTTATGTGTCACGTGGGTTGAATTCTTACCGTGATCCACTACAATGCCGCAAAGTAACGTGTAACTGTACATCAGATCTTTTAACCTGCAAACAAAATTGCACTGGTGTAATACAAAAACGCTTACAAGCTGTACCATACTGTACATAAAATTTTGAAAGTCGGGGAACTTTTTCATGGCAAATGAAACTAATTTTGATTTGGATCCAATTGAGACACGTGAATGGCTGGATGCCCTGCAAGCTGTTTTTGCCAATGATGGTAACGAGCGTGCTGCATTTCTTTTACAACAGCTTTTAAATAAAGCAAATGCAGAAGGAGTGAAACTAACCAGTTCTATTAATACTCCTTACAGAAATACAATTAAACCTCATGAGGAGAAGCAAATGCCTCCTGATGAAGGACTTGGTAAGCGTATCAATGCCTTGTTGCGCTGGAATGCTGTCGCAATGGTTCTACGGGCTGGAAAATATGCTCCTGAATTAGGCGGACACATCGCATCCTATGCCTCCTCTTCAACTTTATATGAAACAGGATTCAACTATTTCTTTAAAGGACCAAATGGAAACAATGGTGGAGACTTGCTTTATATTCAAGGCCATTCTTCACCTGGAATCTACGCTCGCGCTTTTCTTGAAGGTCGCCTGTCAGAATCCAAACTGCAAAAATTCAGACAAGAGGTAGAAGTGGATGGGTTATCCTCTTACCCGCATCCTTGGCTTATGCATGATTTCTGGCAGTTCCCAACTGTTTCCATGGGACTTGGCCCCTTACAGGCTATTTATCAAGCTCGTTTTCTTAAATACCTTGAAAACAGAGGATTAATTAAGGCAGAGGGCCGTAAAGTTTGGGCATTTCTTGGTGATGGTGAAATGGATGAGCCAGAATCTGTAGGAGCTCTAAGTATTGCCGCCAGAGAAAAACTGGATAATCTTATTTTTGTAGTCAATTGCAACTTACAACGCTTGGATGGTCCTGTGCGAGGTAATGGAAAAATTATACAGGAATTGGAAGGGTTGTTCCGAGGCGCCGGTTGGAATGTGATTAAAGTAATTTGGGGAGGGCGTTGGGATCCGCTTTTTGCCCGTGATAAAGAAGGTTGGATGCAAAAAAGGATGGAAGAGTGTCTTGATGGTGACTATCAAGCCTACAAAGCAAATGACGGCTCTTACGTCAGACAACATTTCTTCAATCAATATCCCGAATTAAAGAAAATGGTTGAAAATCTGAGTGATGATGAGATATGGCGCCTCAATCGTGGTGGTCACGATCCTCAAAAAGTTTATGCTGCTTACGCTCAGGCAGTTGAGCATAAAGGCACCCCAACAGTCATTCTTGCTAAAACGATTAAAGGTTATGGAATGGGAGCTGCTGGTGAAGGTCTCAACATTACTCACCAGCAAAAGAAAATGACTTTAGAACAATTAAAGGCATTCAGAGATCGTTTCAGTATACCCATTAGTGACGATAAAATCGCAGAAATTCCATTTTACAGACCTGATGACGACAGCCCTGAAATCCAATACATTAAAAAGCAACGAGAGGCTTTAGGTGGTTATTTACCTCATCGTTCTAACGAGGTACCGGCGTTACCGATTCCTCCTTTAGAAGAGTTTGCCTCAGTAACTCATGGCTTGGGTGATAGAGAAATATCAACAACAATGGCTTTTGTGCGTATTCTTTCAATTCTTCTGAAAAACAAAGAGTTGAGTTCAAGAATTGTTCCCATTATTCCAGATGAGTGCAGAACCTTTGGTATGGAAGGTTTATTCCGCCAAATCGGAATTTATTCTCCTGTTGGCCAACTGTATACTCCTGTTGATCATGAGCAGGTTATGTATTACAAAGAAGCACGTGATGGTCAGATTCTGGAAGAGGGCATTAATGAAGCCGGAGCATTCTGTTCATGGATTGCTGCAGCGACTTCATACAGCTCTAATAAACTCACGATGATTCCGTTCTATATCTATTATTCCATGTTCGGTTTCCAACGTATTGGCGATTTGGCATGGGCTGCGGGCGATATCCAGGCAAGAGGATTTTTACTTGGTGGAACAGCCGGTCGAACTACTTTGGCTGGTGAAGGGCTACAACATCAGGATGGGCATAGTCATCTTTATGCTTCTACCATTCCCAATTGCGTTTCCTACGACCCAACATTTGCTTATGAACTGGCTGTGATTATTCAGAATGGTTTACACCGAATGTATGAAAAAGCAGATAATGTGTTTTACTACATCTCTGTAATGAATGAAAACTATGTTCAACCCGATATGCCCAAAGGGGTCGAGGAAGGGATCATTCGAGGCATGTATGTATTTAAAGAAAGCAAAAAGAATGCTAAAAATCATGTCCAATTAATGGGCTCAGGCACTATTTTACGAGAAGTGATTAAAGCTGCTGAACTGCTTGAAAATGATTACTCAATTACTTCAGATATTTGGAGCGTAACAAGCTTTAATGAATTGCGTCGTGATGGTTTGGCCAAAGAGCGGCATAATGCAATGCATCCTGAATCTAATCCTCAAGAATCCTATGTAGCTTCCCAGCTTAAGGATCGCAAGGGACCAGTTATTGCAGCTACAGATTATATGCGCATCTATGCCGATCAGATCCGTCCCTATGTACCTAATCGATACGTTACATTAGGCACAGATGGCTATGGAAGAAGCGACACGCGTGAACGATTACGGCATTTCTTTGAAGTAGATGCTAAATTTATTGTTCTGGCAGCTTTAAATGCCTTGGTTGCTGAAGGAGCGATAGATAAGTCTAAAGTTGCGGATGCGATTAAGCGATACTCTATTAATCCAGATAAATTAGATCCAGTTACCCATTAGTTAAACTAACTGAAATGAAGATTTTTACGACAGTTTAACTGAATGCTGAGGATAGATATGGCAAATGAAATAGAAATAAAAATACCTGATATAGGTGGTGCAACTCAGGTTGATGTGATTGAGATTTTAGTTAAGGCAGGCGATCAGATTAACGTTGATACTCCGCTTGTTACTCTTGAAACAGATAAAGCGAGCATGGAAATTCCTTCCCCAGTAGAAGGCGTTATCAGCCGTATCGCTTTAAAAGTAGGGGATAAAGTATCTGAGGGTGATTTGATCCTTGTGGCATCAATCAATCAGGACAATGAAGTCTCTCAAGTTGAAACTTTGGCAGATACTCCTCAACCTCAAAAAAGCGATGAGCCGGCTAAAGAAACTCAATCGATAACAAGTAACAATAAAAAAACTATCGAAATAACTGTACCTGATATTGGTGGTGCAACCGATGTAGATGTTATCGATATTTTAGTACAGCCGGGTATGAATATTGAGAAAGATCAGTCATTGATTACCCTTGAAGGGGATAAGGCGACAATGGATATACCTTCGCCTTATTCAGGTAAGATTGTAGATGTCAAAATTAAATTAGGTGATAAAGTAGCTCAAGGAACACCAATACTTATCATGGAGTCAATTTCAGGCGATGAGACTGAGAAAAACGACCCAATCATTACTGCACCCGCACCAACTGAAAACCAGCATACACAAGCGAGCCCAGTAATAGAGCCTCGTTCAGAGATTATTGTTGCTTCTGAACCTGTTGAGCATGCAGAGCTTCTATCAGCGGGACCTGCTGTGCGCCGAATGGCCAGGGAACTAGGGGTTGATTTACGTCTCGTAAAAGGAAGTGGACGTAAAACTCGCATTACTAAAGAGGATGTACAAAATTACATAAAAAGCCGCTTAAGCGAACAGCCAGCTAGCGGCCAATTTAATGTACCATCAGCACCAGTAATTGATTTTAGTAAATTTGGTGACATTGAGTTAAAACCACTGAATAAAATTAAACGATTAACTGGTGCCAATGTACATCGCTCCTGGATAACCATTCCTCATGTTACCCAATTTGATGAAGCAGATATTACAGACCTGGAAGAGTTTAGAAAATCAGAATCAGAACGGATTAAAGATTCGGGTTATAAATTAACTATATTGGCATTTGTTTGCAAAGTGGTCAGCAAGGCTTTACAGGTTTATCCGCAATTTAATTCATCGCTGGATGCCAGCGGCGAACAGTTAATATACAAAAAGTATTGCAACATAGGAATTGCAGTCGAAACCAGTAATGGTTTGGTGGTTCCTGTGATTAAAAGTGTGGATCAACTTGCAGTAAGTGACATTGCGTTGGAGATGGGACGATTAAGCAGTAAAGCCCGAGATAAAGGTTTAATGCCAGCAGATATGGCTGGTGGTTGCTTTACAATATCCAGCCTGGGTGGTATTGGCGGTACTTCGTTTACTCCTATAGTAAACAGTCCGGAAGTCGCAATTCTTGGATTATCGCGTTCATCAGTAAAACCGATATATGATAAAGGAGAATTCAGGCCAAGATTAATGCTACCTCTGTCTTTATCTTACGATCATAGAGTTATAGATGGTGCTGAAGCAGCACGATTTACACGTTATATAAGTGATAACTTATCTGATATTAGAAGAGTGCTACTCTGAGTTTATGAGATAATTTAACTGTAATTTTCAATATGAGGCATTAATAATGGCTAACAAAATTAAAACTGATGTCGTAGTTTTAGGTAGTGGACCTGGCGGATATACTGCCGCTTTTAGAGCAGCTGATTTGGGTAAAAAAGTAGTCCTGGTTGAGCGATTTGACTCACTGGGTGGCGTGTGCCTCAATGTTGGTTGCATTCCATCAAAAGCACTTTTACATATTGCTAAAGTAGTTGATGAAGCTCATGAAATGTCTGACCAGGGTGTTGAGTTTGGGAAGCCCAAACTGGATAACAAGAAGTTAGTAGCCTGGAAAAATTCCGTAGTTTCAAAATTAACAGGCGGATTAAAAGCCCTTTCCAAGCAGAGAAAAGTTGAAGTTCTCACTGGTGTAGGAAAGTTCTCTGGAACTCATCAAGTTGTTGTTGAAACGAAAGAGGGGCCGGTTGAGGTTGATTTTGAGAATGCCATTATTGCCGTAGGTTCTGAGTCAATTAATTTGCCTTTTATTCCTGAAGATAAGCGTATATTCAGCTCAACTGGAGCTTTGGAACTCGCTGATATCAAGGGCAATCTGTTAGTATTAGGCGGTGGTATTATTGGTTTGGAAATGGCGACAGTTTATTCTTCATTAGGTGTTGATGTCACCGTTGTTGAGTTTATGGATCAACTAATACCTGGTGCAGACTCTGATTTGGTCAATGTGCTACAAAAGAGAATGGTTAAAAAGGGTGTTAAATTCCTGCTTAAAACTAAAGTCACTGCTGTTGAAGCCAAGAAAGACGGTATTTACGTATCCATGGAAGGGGAGCATGCAACTGATAAGCCATTATGCTTCCAGCAAGTTCTGGTTTCAGTTGGTAGAAAACCTAATGGTGGAACGATCAATGCTGAGAAAGCCGGGGTTAAAGTTGATGAACGTGGGTTTATTAAAGTGGACAATCAACTAAGAACCAATGTTCCCCATATTTTTGCCATTGGTGATGTTGTGGGCCAACCTATGCTTGCTCATAAAGCCATTCCTGAAGGCAAAGTAGCAGCTGAAGTTATTGCAGGTAAAAAACATTATTTTGAACCGAAATGTATTGCCAGTGTTGCTTATACAGATCCCGAATTAGCCTGGGTTGGTTTAACCGAAAAAGAAGCAAAAGAAAAAGGCATCAATTACGAAAAAGCCACGTTCCCATGGGCTGCCAGTGGTCGAGCATTAAGTATGGGGCGAGAAGAAGGGATGACCAAATTACTGTTTTGTCCTGAAACAAATCGTATATTGGGTGCTGGAATTGTCGGTATCAATGCTGGAGATCTCATTGCAGAAACAGCTTTAGCTATAGAAATGTGTTGTGATGTTGAGGATATTGCATTGACAATTCATCCGCATCCAACATTATCTGAAACAATAGCTCAAGCAGCAGAAGCATTTGAAGGAACGATTACCGATCTTTATTTACCCAAAAAGAAAAAGAAATAATTGGGTAACTGGCAACTAATAGAACTTGGGATATAGGCTGTAACTATTGCTCTATAAACTTTAGTTAGCGGGGCTTGTTTTCAAAAAAAGAAACAAGCCCCGAATTAATTTTCAGTTAGCCTGGTTACTGCTCATGAGGTCTAGGTTTTGAATAATTCGCGAATATATTTGTTCTGACTTATTTGAAATATAGTGATTCGTCATAAATACTCTGTATGTATTGCTACAAAATATCGGGAGCATCGAATGATACTTAACATTCGTCGTATGAAAGAATCTGATATAGACAATGTTTATTCTATAGAAACTAATGTTCATATTGCTCCATGGAGTAAGGATATATTAAGAGACTGTGTTTTGGTAGGTTATGATTGTCGCGTACTTGAAATAAACAATGGGGATAATCCGGTTCTTGGTGGATATATCATTTCCCGAATTAGTAATAACTGTTGTCATATTTTAAATTTTTGTATAGCAAAACCCCTTCAGTCAAAAGGATTAGGGCGAAAACTACTGCAAACGGTCCTTTATTCCTTATCCAAATTTACAGAGACAAAACAAGTAATTCTTGAGGTCAGACCAAGTAATTATAATGCTTTACACCTGTATCAATCAGTAGGTTTTGAAGAAGTGGAAATCAAGAAAGATTATTATAAAGATGAGAATGGGGTTGAAGATGCTATTCTTCTTAGAAAAACTCTTAGTAGTTAATGATAATCAATCTATTTTAATGTTCATGGATGGGTGGAAAGAATTCCAACTTAGGGCGTGGTAAATACATTACTTTTGAATCCTGAAATCACACAACACGCAGATATAGTCTGAGCTGAGATCAAGACACAGGAACAAGCCAAGACAGATGAACATTATCACCAAAATCCAGGCAACGTCCCTAAAGTTTTTTTAGCTTTCCCAGACCGAATCTGAGCACGGATTTTTCAGATTATTTCGATCTGCCCTCTCTCCCGCGCTAGGAATTTGAGATGATTTTTTTTCGCGGGATGAGGGATGGGGAGAGGGAATGGAACAATCTGTGTTAAGACAACGAGCCCGTGATTTAAGGAAAAATAATACTGATGCAGAGAGGCATCTATTGTACTATCTTCGAGCGAATAGACTTGGATTTAAAATCAAGAGACAAGTACTAATAGGCGAATAGGGTGTAACCTCGCATTAATGTGAGAGTGTATTAGAAATAGGGGGGGGTATATGTATATATTAAACTCATACCGCTCTTTTTGTTTCCATCTTGTTCAGGTATAATATTTTCATAAATTAATCTGAATGAAAAGAAATAAGGCGAAAATATGCAATCCAAATTCGAGAATTTTAATGACTCACCAGAGGAACTTAAAATTGAAACTGCTCAAAATTTATCAAATCGTGAGTTAGTAAATCTTTCTATGGCATCAAAATCTCATTTGAAATTGTTTCAACCCCGGATTGATGTTCGTAAATTATTGCATCATGTGACACGCGGGGAATATGATGCGGTTAAAGCGATGTTAAAAAAGGACATAAGTTTAATTTTTAAAAGGGGCGTCGTTACGGATTGTTCTGGGCGAGAATTTGAGAACATAAGTGGCTTTGAATATGCTCTGTGGGCCCTGGATAAACATATGTGGGCAGCAATGATTGCGTGCATCCCTCAGAATGAAGAAGGCAGAAAGGTATTCGCACAATTGATGGCTCAATACAATAAAGTGAACACCGGCGGAGTCACTTATAAGCTGAATGGACAAACAATCACTGAAAAGCATTTTGATTTCAATAATACCATCATCAAAGAGCTGCAAACAAATAAGGACTCGGTAAACGCACCGGGGACTAAGAATTGGGATGCCATTGATAAACAATGGAGAGAGGGTGTCGGTGGTGCACAAAATCTCTTTCCTATGCATGTTGTCTATCAGTATTGCTCTGATGAACCTTATTATCCTGTGCCGAAGTTTACCTCACAGCCGAAGTCATCACAACAATTCTATAATTGCACTACTAAAAAAGATGAAAATTGGTTTAATGCTGATTCTAAGTTGTCGGTTGATTTTGCTATACATAGGGCACGCCCGCTCTGCATGGGCTTTGCGGAGGGGCGCGGGGGTGCGTGGCACGAATTGGATGCCATGAAGGCATTATGTAAAGTAAGAACAAATGATTTTATCGAGCTCAAATCGCTACTTGAGGAACAAATGACGGTTGATAATCAACCTCAAGTTTATCAAATGTGACCGATTGGGTACCATGTCGATGAAGAAGCCCGGCGGCGTAAGCCGCCACATGCCCGTCCCAGCATGAGTCCAAAAACCATAAAAGCAAGTCCTGGTACAACCAGTGCGCTGCTGTTCTAACCGACCACAGACACCATCGATGCAAGTAACTGATGATTCGTCGGGGAGAAACCCCATCTTTGACCATTCATTTAGTTTCTCGCGCGCTTTGCGCAATGTTCTTGCATGAGGAACAATGTGTGTTTGCAAAAGAGGCTGCTTTTCGGGTTGCTAAATTGTCTCCACCCCGGGTTTGGATTGGTTTTGACCAGCTTGCTCTGTATTAGAAACGTTTATAACAGCCTGTGTTATTGTGGTGTTATCCAAAGGTCTTTGGATATTGGATGCCTAAAAAATGGAAGCCCCTATCACATGGATCCGATACGCGTTTTTTTACCGGACAAGCGCAGACGCCTTTCCTGTAATACCTGCATGAGACGCTGCTTACAGCGATTGAGACTGCGCAGGCTTTGGCACAGGATTCAGTTCAGGAACTGTATCCAACTACCTATATCGTGCACGTGTAGCGGGATTAACCTTAGCCGAGGCACTTTCTCTGGGTGAGCAGGAACTGTATGAGCGCTTATTTTTACCTTCAAAAGCCAGTTCAACCGGGCGTGTTCTGCCGGACTGGGAGTGCATCCATGCGGAGCTGCGCAAAAAAGGGATGACGTTAATGGTGAAGAGCGGGTAAAAAAATCTGGATACCCGATTTCGGATGTCATTTCACCAAGCACATAAGAGCACAGATATCCTTTATCAATAAATCTGGCTGATTATAAGTTAAAGCATTGGTGTTTTTCGGACTGATTTTGTTGTCACTCATGTTTATCCTATTAAAAGTTCCCATAAATAACAGCGGCGGAACTTTATACATCAAATATAACTGCTATCAGCCATTAATTAATTGAAATCATCATGAATGACAACTACAAAAATAAAGTGGGAACAAAGTTGTCACAAAATAGGTTCGACGTACATACCAGGCCAATTATAGATTAAAAATTACATCGATCGATTCCAATAGCTCTTCATTAATATGATTATCAACCATTCTTTGCTGATACTCTTCCTCTTGAATTTGTTCTTTTAACTCGTGAGATTCTTGAAGCGCCTTAAAAAAGCCTAATTTTGCAAGAGAGGTAAGGGTAGGAAATGAACCATTTCCATAGGAATAAGGAGTTCTTTTAGCCAACTGAAATTCCAGCTGAGCTGCTACTATATTATTTCCTTGATCAAGATAAAGCTGTCTTTTAAATTCCAAATTTGTTCGATTCCGTGGTTGTAATTCTTCTGCCCGATTAAAATCTTGTAGTGCTAATTCATATTCACCTCGCACACGATAGACCTCGCCGCGATATGTTAAAGCCTCGTCATTATCTGGATTACGTTCTAATGTCGCATTAAAATCCATCAATGCCCGATTCCAATCTCCCTGTTGGCAATAGACTTTTCCTCGGTTAGTTAATGCAAAATAATCATCAGGAGTACTGCTCAATACAGCATTGAAATTCGCCAAGGCCAAATTTAATTTCCCTTGTCGTCTATAAACCTCACCACACAGAGCCTTGGCATAGGCATAATCAGGATTAATCCTTAACGCTGTGTTGTAATCCTTTAGTGCTAATTCAAATTGTCCTTGTTTGCTATAAATCTCACCACGTTCAGTTAAAGCAACACTATCTTCAGGATAAATCTGCAGGGCAGCATCGTAATCTTTTAATGCTGATTCCAGTTGCCATTGTGCCCGAAAAACTCGACCACGTTCGACTAAGACAATATTGTCACCAGGGAAAAGTTCCAACGCCGCAGAAAAATCAGCTAGAGCCAGAGCAAACTCGCCTAACTCGGAGTAAACCGAGCCACGAAGACCTAAAGCAGCAACGTGATTAGGTTTAATTTGTATTACATCCGCTAAGTCAATAAGAGCTAAATCAAATCGTTTCAGTACCTTATAAACATCTGCTCGCAACATTAAAGCCGAGATATCATTAGGGGTAATTTGCAATGCTGCCGTAAAATCATCCAATGCATTATCAAACTGTTGCTGCAAAAAATAAATCCGACCTCGTTGAATTAAAATACCATCATCTTGAGGATTGATTTGCAGTGCTGTATCAAAATCTGCTAAAGCTCGGCCTATGTCGCCACAATGATAATAAACGCACCCTCGACAATATAAAGCGAACGGATTATTTAAACTAATGTTCAATGCCAGGTTAAGATCTGCTAATGCCAACTCATATTGCCCTTGTGAACCATAAATATCTCCGCGTTCAATTAAAGCAAAGTCATTATGCGGATTTAGCTGTAATGCTGCATTGAAATCCGCCAGAGCCAAATCCAGCTGTCCTTGTTTCAGAAAAATTTTGCCACGGTTACTTAATACAAGTTCATCATTGGGATTAATTTTCAATACCGCATTGAAGTCCGACAGAGCCAAATCCAGTTGCTCTTTTGTTGCATAAATTTCACCTCGATTACTTAATGCAAGATCATTATAAGGGTTAATTTTCAATACCGCATTGAAGTCCGACAGAGCCAAATCCAGCTGTCCTTTTGTTGTATAAATTTCGCCCCGGTTGCTTAATGCAAACTCATTATCGGGGTTAATTTTCAATGCCGCATCGATGTCAGCCAGAGCCAAATCTAATTGACCATTTATCATATGAATCTCTCCGCGACGAGATAATGAATCACAATCTTGGGGACGAAGTAACAATGCCTTATTGTAATCTGCCAGTGCCAACTCCAATTTGTCCTGCTGATAAAAAATATCGGCGCGATAAGCCAAAAAAACAACTGACTGAGGATAAACACACAACACTTTATCGAAATCTTGTAGGGCCAAATCCCAATTCCCCATCATATAATGCACCTCTCCGCGACAAGCGTAAAAATCACTATTACCGGGAATATTTTCCAAGGCCGCATTAAAATCCTGTAGTGCTAATTCATATTGTTTCAGAATACGATAAACATCACCACGGTACGATAGAGCAATACCATTATCAGGATTAATTTCTAAGGTGGTGCTGAATTCATTTATGGCTGATTGCAAATCTCCACGTAGACCATAAATCACTCCACGTTGAATTAAAGAAAACTCATCATAAGGATTAATTTGCAATGCAGCATTAAAATCTTGTAAGGCCGAATCCAAATCCTCCAATAAACGATGAACTTCGCCACGACGAGCCAAAACGAATCCATTTCCGGGATTAATTTGCAACACTGCATTGAAGTCTTCCAATGCTAAATTGAATAGTCTCTCTTTTCGATAAGCCATGCCTCGTTGAACTAAATCAACACCTGCATTAGAATTAAATTCAGAACTTGAATCCGTCTTTGAAATGTTTTTTTCTTCTGTTCTTTGTTCTCTTTTTCGTTGCGCCTCATGAATACTCAATTCAGAACCATCAAACTTTCTCTTCATAACATGACTGCCCCTGTTGCTTAAGAATAAACCTGTGTATAAAAGAGGTTGTAAGTAATACAATGAGAAGGAGAAAACAGATAAATACAGGTTATTTTTACCGAACTAAAGCTCAAAGACAGTCCTTAGACTAATCATTTCTTCTCTACCTCAGCAACAAACCCGTTTATTGATTAAAACTAGGAAATGTCCAGTCCTCCAATGCTCCTTAGGAGAAGATAAGCTGCCTTATCAAACTTCTTTATTAATGAAGAAGTGCGATATTGACTGGCATCTTATCATGAAGTCTATATTTTGCTCAATGCTTGAGGCGAATAATGTAAATATAGTGCCTCGAGAATATTGAGGCTATGGATATAAAATGCTCCTAACCGATTCTAATGTATCTTTATTGATATTGTTATTAGCATATACAACTTGATACTCTTTATTATTAAGATGATTGTCCTGATCCTCTGCTTTGATTACCGCTTTGAAAAAACATATTTTAGCAAGCGCCCCAAGAGTAGGGAAGGTACCATTTCCATGAGAGTAAGGTATCTTTTCCACTAACATACATTCATATTTAACAACCTCTATATCATTTTCCTGATCAACATAAAGCTGTTTTTTAAATTCTAAATTGGCTCGATTGTCTGGTTTTAATTGTTCCACCCGATTAAAATCCTTTAGTGCTAACTCATATTGACCTTGTAAACGGTAGATCTCACCCCGATTCATTAAGGCAACGTTATTGTTAGGATACTTTGCCAAAACCGCATTGAAATCTTTTAAGGCTATGTCAAAACGTTCCTGTTTGATATAAAGCTCACCACGTTTGATTAATGTAAAGACATCCGTAGAATTAATTTGCAATGCCGCATTATAGTCTGCCAGAGCCAAGCCCAGGTGTGCCAGTAAAAAATAAACCACACCGCGCAGGGATAAAGCAAAACCATAATCAGGTTTCATTTGTAATACCGTATTAAAATCCTGTAATGCACACCTTAAGTGCCCCTGTGTGATATAAATCTGGCCACGACGAATCAGAGTAAACATATCCATAGAATTAATGTGCAACGCTGCATTAAAGTCTTGTAGTGCCAATTCTAATTTGCCCTGAAGACGGTAAAATTCACCTCGATGCGCTAAAGCATACTCATTATCAGAATCAAAATGCAACGCTGCATTGAAATCTTGTAGGGCCAATTCTAATTGCCCCTGGATGTGATAAAGCACTCCTCTATGCGCTAAGGCATAGATATTATTCGGATCAATGCGCAATGCCGCATTAAAATCTTGTAAAGCAAATCCTAATAGCCCTTGAAGGCGGTAAACTTCAGCTCTTCGAGCAAAAGCAAAGGCAGATGGAATAATTTGCAAGGAAGCATTAAAATCCTGTAGTGCTAATTCATATTGTTTCTGTTGGCCATAAATTGCCCCACGATGGGCTAAAGCGAATCCATTATTCACGTTAACCTGCAATGCCGCACTTAAATCAGATAATGCTAAGTCTAATTGCCCTTGCAAAATATAAGTCATGCCTCGATGAGTTAATGCGATGTCATCATGAGGATTCCTTTCCAACGCCGCATTGAAGTCATCCAGAGCCAATTTGAATTGCCCCTCTTGTCGATAAGCCATTCCTCGTTGAACTAAATCATGCCCCGTATTGGTATTACATTCAGAATTAGCATCGGTCTCTGAACTATTTTTTCCTGCTCTCTTGTGTTTTTTTTTTAGTTGCTCTTGCCCAGACTCATCAAACTTTCTCTTCATAACCAACTTCTCCTGCTGCTTAAAATTAACCATATAGATGAAAGAGGTTGTATATAATACATTAGAGTGCCCATTAACCAATAGAAGACGTTACATTTTGATTTTGAAATGGTTTGAACGGTGTGCGAGGAAGCTTGCACACACAGTTTTTAGAGTGAACTCGAAGTGATTAGCTGAATCATTGAAACGGTTCGCTCTCATTTCTTAATGCCACTCTATAGTAACGAATATTAAATTGTTTGACTCTTTTCGACCAAATTATATTAGTTCCTAGAAGAAGAAAATAATTGGAGTAATTCTTCCGTCGCTTGCAAAGCTTCTTCAGAGCTAACGTTTTCGCGTTCTGTTTTAACCGAGGCTCTTTTTTTATCGGGTAAAAATATATTTGTGGTGAACTTACCACTATTTCTTACTACATTAAGACTTAGTGTTTTTTGAGATTCTACAGTATGATATTTACTTACACGATGAATTAAGTTCGTATCAATATTAACTATATCACCCTGTTTAGTAGTTTCAACGCTAGTTTTTTTGAGCAAGACACTACCTACAAAAGAGATCTCCTTGCTTGTTTTATCAATAGCAAATTGAAAATTTCTCGTACTGAAGTCCACACTCATACCCGCTGTAATACCATTATAGCGGTTGGTGAGATACTGTAATCCCATTAGCTCACATATATTGTATTTAATTTTTTCGCTGAGACTGGTCGCAGACTGATATATTTCATGTTCATAACCACCAGCGACAATATAAGACTGAAATGTTCGAGGATGATCATGAATGGATTCATCCCCCAAACCACAATTATGTTGTGAATCGTAATACCAATAATTCATCCCCCTCTGTTAACGGAGCAATATTTTGGTCCGCGTGTAACACCCAAGAGGGCAGGGTCGTTCTTATAAAGCCTGATTCATTTTTTTTAAATTCGATCTTTCCTTTATTATCACATAAAAATTGATGGACATTATTTAAAGTAGGCTGATTAAAATATCTGGGTTTTTGATTTCAAAAAAAAAAAGTGATCTGCCTTTCTATAGAAAATTCAATTTTATCTTTCATCGTGCTCTTCCCAGTTTAAATGGCCAATAAATATACACCCCACACGCCAAAAATCAATCGAACTGGTAGTTTTTTGAGTTGCTTCATTTTCTTGCACAGCTTTATTAGCCAAACGGTTTACCTTCAATATGCTTAATAAAATCGTTTTGCAGCAATAATCTCATCCTTCTCATTTAAAGAACTAAGATTTTCCTGCAGCGAATTGGTCATAAAGCTGGATTAGTTTACCTATTAATTTAGGGATTTTTCACATTTTTATCATGCTGCCATTGCGTCAGAATGGGATTTACCGAACAGTGTAATGTGCTCGGCAAAACCTAATGAAGTTACTTGAGTTGAGGCAAAACCTTTTAATCCAATATCTAGCCTTTTTTGAATATTTAGGTCGTTAAAACTTAAGTCTACATGAGTAGCATACTTTAATGCTAAGAAAACAAGCGCTTCATCTTCTCCTGATTTTTTTCCTAAACTGTTTCCTCGTAAAGTGACCAATTTTATTTGACTATTCAAGTGACTTAATGCGAGTTGCAATTCATCATTTGGCCTTTTGCTAAAATTATTCCATCCCATGTCCAGATGTGTTGTATTTTGCTCTATTTGAAAAATTGAGCGCATTAAGGGGTTCTAGACCGGAACCGTCGAAATTTCCGGATGGTTTTAAATCAGTTTATGTCGTTTAACTTCATTAAACATGTTGCCATATTTAGTTCTTGGTTGTCGTTATCAATTTTTTACAATACTCCTCAAAAACCGAGACAACTTGCTCGGGGTTTTCTATCCAAGGAAAATGCCCAGCATTTTTAATGGAACGGATTAGAATTTTTGAGTTTTGAAAGTCATTGTGATTTTCAAATAAGCTTAATGGAGTAATCCTATCTTTTTCACCAGATAATATTAATGTAGGTATATTTTTAGGGATCCAGTTTGCTTCATAAGTTGAATCAAAATGCTGCGCTGACCATTCACAGGTCTTAAAGTTGTAAGGCAAAGATTCAAGAAAGGAAATGTCCTTTTGTAAGCCTGATTCAGTAAAAAGGTATGGGGTAGACAAAAGGGTCATTTTCTTTAATATGTCATTGTTTGGATTTTTAGCATAAATTTTATGTAAATTATCGAGTTCAGGTATGGGGTTACGTTTAACATAATTCATAAATAACTCTTGCCATTTTGCACTAGGAGCTGAATCCATCAAAACCAGTCCTGTCAGCATTTTTTCTAATGAAGGAGTCGATAGCGCATACATGCCACCAGTGGAATGTGCGACCAAAATAACATTTTCCAGGGTGCTCACTGCCTCCTCTAAGGCTTCCGACCAATGAGAGAAAAATTCGCTGTCATCATTTGTCACATTAGAACCATCTCCAGGTAAATCCAAACTCCAAGTGCTTCCTGGTAAATTTAATAATTTTGTCAGCGGAGTTAATGATTCGGAGCCTAATCCTGGTCCCCCAGGAAGAAACAACCAATTAAAATGTGTGCCAGGTGAGCTGTTTATTAATAGAAGGCGTGATTTCAATTGAGTCCATAAGTAATTCTTTTTCATAATTATTTCTCATAGGGATTGCCGTAACTGAGAGGCAATCTAGACACTGAAAAAAAGAACTGATTTCGAAATTGGTCATGACCACGCATTAGAGACCCGACTGAAATATCCTCATCGATTTTAGACCAATGGACCCCAAGGCCATTACCAATAAAGCGCCATTCTTTTCGCTCAACGTCAATTGCATCTCGTAGTCTTGGAAACCATTCTAATGGGGCTGAAATATCCCGACCATCAGCTAACACAAAATGCAATGGGGTTTTAGTAAAACTAACATCAACTGCATGATCATCAAATTTAATTGCCAAAGTATTCATGCCATTTCTCCAAAAATAATTCTCTATGTTCGATATGAATATGTGGTGGCTCATTTCCTTCCAAGCTCTAGAAAAAAAATCGATATCCTCTAATATTTAACATAGTAGGCATTATTGTTCCAGAACCCCATTCGTTAAATAGTAGCACCAATATTAATGTTTCTTGGCAAACGTAAATTCCGCTTTTTAACATAGGTGTTTAGTCCAATATGATTACTAAAACCCAGTAGGTTGGCGATTTTTCTAACTGACAAACCTAATGTTAATAATTCTTTGATTCTCTCTTGGTCTTTATCAAATTTACTTTTTTGTATTCTACCCTTAGGTTTTCTTAATTGAATACCTTGCGCCTTTTTATTTGCAAGAGCTTCCTTGGTTCTTAAGCTAATTAAATCTCGCTCAAGCTCAGAAAATAATGAAAACAAAGTAATCATGAATTTGACGACATGTCATGGTGGTTAATATCCAGACTTTGCTTAATAGCAATTATTCTAACTTGCTTTTGAATCAACTCATTCCTAGCGCTGGAGAGGGGGCAGATCGAAATAATCTGAAAAATCCGTGTTTAGATTCGGTCCGGGAAAGCTAAAAAAACTTTAGGGACGTTGCCTAATAAACATTAAAAATTAAAAAATGACTGTAATTTAATAATAAATTTGATATAATATATGCCCCGCATTGTGTTTACTCACACGTTTTTATCTGTGGATAATTTTAATCATTTTTAACTGTCCATAATCCCTATTTATATTCACTAATTCCACAACCCTCTATTTATATGGGCTATAAGGCCATCTTCTGTAATCTATTCAGTTTAGGTTATCCACAATTTCTGTGGATAACCTTGTGTATAGAGTAGTGAATTCATTGAAAAATAAGCTCATTTCAAAGCTGCATTAAATTGTTCCACGATTAATCCATCGCAATTGTGTTTTTATTAAAAGCTCTGTTGAGTGTGTATTTATTCATACGTCACATTGCAAGCCATTAACCTACGTACGTCAATTAATGTGAGGTCATAAACGTCAGTAGGTTAGAATTCTATGGTGTTGAGTAAACACCCCAATAACTATACCGCTAATTTAAGTTATTAATAGTTCAAATTTCTTTGGGAGGTGCTTCGATTAAGGTGCTCGAATGCCTCCCTAACATATTAAATAGATGCTAGATAGCGAAGCTTAATTCAGAAGTGTCAGACTCTTCAGAGTGAACTGACAAATCCAACGAAGGTTTGAGAAAACCTAAGTCTGACAAATAGGCAATGGTGTATACGATTGAATTATTGATGACGTGCGCTCCAATAGCAGTTCCTAGTCCGAATTGAAGTGCCATAACTCCGAATGCTATTCCTGAAAGAGTCGCTATAAACGCTTGACGATATACTGCCTCATGCTCATTACCAAGATGGATCAGACCGAACACCATGGCTACTGCACTTATTGCGATCGCTGCTGCAAGTGATATACCTGTTTCCCAGAACATTATTGTCGTAGTTATAGGGAATAAAGTTGTAACTGCAATTAAAGCTAATGTTAATAGCAACCCACGAAAAATAAGCTCTTCTATCAGAGGGGCTGTTATTGTTACGGTTAAAGGATTATCAAGTACATAACGATAATAGTGACTATTTCGCACATATAAAGGGTCAATAAATTGAATGATTTGAGAAAGAGAACCGATGGCCAAAGTGCATATTGAGCCTAATAATAAGCCTGAAGTAAACCCTGGTAAATAAGCTATTCCCAGGATGATACACCCCAGGTACACTGAAAGAGAAATGGGCTCTATGCTCGCCATTGATGTAATTGAACTTACTCCAAGATTTGTAGCAACAGCTGTTAAAGAAGGGGTCGCTACATTAGTATTTAACTTTGTTTTCTGTAGTGAGGCAGAAGAAAAAATTGATAGTTTGCTTAGAGAACTTGTTGGGTTTTTCATTTAGATAGGCGGATGAAATTGATTGGTGTTGAATTATTTTACTTGGAGATCACAAAAGATTCAATATGATTTCATTTTAAAAACTCTCCGTAGTGTAGCATCACAATTAAGAGCGCTCGGAAGTGAAGCGCGATGATGGAAAAACCGTATGTATAACGCAGCGAATATATCATGCCGATTAGCCACTCCCCATTGCATCAGAATGTACATGGATGCCTATAAGCCTTATTGACAGTCTAACAAAAAAAGCATAGAGTGTGTTCTATTTTTAACCTATGTTCCGTTTCGAAAATCAAATGGATTTTTAAAATATAGAATTGCATCAATAAATCATAGTTTACATAGCGCAAGTTACTCCTGTGTTTTTGCTGCATTGAACTGATTGCTGAAGGAATATTTTCGAGTTGGCTCCAGAATTGTAGAGCTACTATGTCCAAAGTTAATGATTTGCACACGCTATGGCAAGTTTTATTAGTCGAACATGTTACTGACAATCCAGATTATTTTTTATTCATGCTCGGAAAGAATACTGAATATACTCATAAACCTTCCTTTGACCTTCCATTTACAGAAGCTGCAGTAGTTCACAAAAAACAGAGACTCTATGGCAATGGTGAATCCTGGCCTTATATGGCTCGACTGGTTACTAACAGGCTGGGAGAACATGCTCCGGAAATTAAATCTGACAATGAGAGTTAGTTATAAAACTTAAACTGGGTATGGTTTTGAGGTGTAGTTATTTAATGTTGCCTTAATGATCATATAATATACTAAAAGAACATAAAAAAGAATTCGAGAGTGCAATGACTTTTACTTTAACATTATTGGGTACCGATACTGCATATACCCCAGGCAGACTTGAGAATGCATACGACAAGGCAGAAACATTAAGTTACATTTCTACCATGATTCAAGGAAGTCCCCAAGCTGTAGACGAATGCACACAATTCAGGAACTCAAATGTCACTGTGGTAAACGGCCCAACTACTTTAGGGCAAGAAGTAGGGGATCGAATTGCGCGAGGTGTACAAGCAATATTGGAAGCGATTAGTCGCGGTGAAGAAAATATCAGCATCATAGCTCATAGCCGGGGAGCAGTTGAGGCAATTCTTGTTGCTCATGAACTGGAACGCATTCAATCTCTTTTATCAGATCCTAACTATGACAGAAGACAATTAACCAACAGTGTATGCAAATATACCCGAACAGCAATGAGTGGAATTCATCGAGAAGCTTTAGAAGCAATCAACCTCGATCAAGTTGCATCCCATATTGGAAAGGTAAAATTATCCATACTCAATATTGACCCAGTCCCTGGTGGTAACTATATGGTTGTCACTCATGCTTCAAGCCTTGCCTGGAGAGATCCCCGGTTCTACAGAGTCCCAAAGATAGTTAGTGAATACGAACAATATACCTACGAGAATGAAAGAACTCGATGTTTTAAAGCCATTGTGCCTAAATGCGACTCTCCGGACACTCAATTCAAGCTCGTTAGTTTGCCAGGCCACCATGGCACAGGTTCTGGTAACCTGAGTGACCAACAAAGAAAAATTAATCCAGATGGTTCTACTGATCACGTACAAGAGCTCGTCTTGATTAAAATCATTGAATTTCTAAAAAGACATGATGTAACACTTCATCCAGGAAATAATCCTGATGATCCCTTTGCAGAGTTGATATCCCCGCTATTTGATGGGACTGAATATTCACCAGATTTTAATAATCGGGTTCAAGCGTTATACCACCATTTGTATGACCAAATTATCACTAACAGGGAAGCCTATCGTCGATTTAATCAAACATCCTATGCCGTGCTGGGCCAGGAGCAAGCATTTATCAGACGCATCTGGAATGTACTCGATCAACGTATTGTTCATTATCAAGCCCATAATGATACTTATCTTGAATCAGTAGTACCCGTAGTTCCCGGCGGACGCTTTTTAAACTATGAGCATGCGCGTATTCATCTAACTCATGAGTTAGGACTAAGAAATAATGCGCCTTTAAGCGAAACAATAAATGGATCGGTTCAACGTTTTGTTAATTTATGCCGACACACAAAAGCCCTGAAGGATTTGAAAGATCGACCGGCTGCGCTTGCAAACATTACTGACTCTGTGAGACTGGATACATTGGCTGCTACAATCGAGACAAAAGAGGGTTTTGCGTTGATGCTTGATGGCTTAAAAATGTTAATCGAAGAAGTCAGAAGACCCTACCTTCAGGATCAATTGACCAATCCAGAAGAAAGAGAATCACTGTACTATGCTGTTCAGAGCGCCTTTGTAGAGTTTAGAAATCTTGCAAGAGATCCTGGCAATGAAGTGGCACAAAAAATTAATGAAGTATTAAATACGAGTCTTCAATCAACTCTGACTTCAAAACGAGAATCACTAGCAGAAGACTATAAAAATATTTCAATCAAGCTGAAGGAAAATACATTTTTTAATGTGTTACAAGATAAACTTCAGGAGATCAGTACGAATTTAAATCAGCTATCTGATGGACATAATAGTAATGAATATCAATTAGACATCAAAATTCGACGAACTTTGGACGATATGCAGCAACTAAGTGAACGAAATCCAAATCCTCAAGCAATTAGAGAGTTTATTGATCAAGAACTGATTTCGTATAGAGAGTTTGCTGAGCAATTGACGTCAGAACACAGTACAGAGTTAACGAATAACTCACTGCAATGGGTCAATGGGGTGATGAATGAAGCACTTGATGACAGTATTGATTATGACACCGAAAACCTGATGGCTGAAGTAATTAGTGCGCATCACCGACTCGAGCATTTTAGAGTCAAATTACCTGATTTTAAAGCATTTAATGATGAACTCGATTACACTAAGTGGAATAATGAGCTCGAAGAACAGCGAGATCATTTAATTCGATTAGTTGCTGAATATATAGTCGATCATAATTTAGATTTGCTTCGAGACATTAAACCTTTGTTTGCCAACAATGATGCATTATACAAACAAATTGAAGGACTTGCGATTGGTCTAGGTGCTGTAAATCATGTAGAAATGGAACTGGCCCGACGTAACACAACAATTTCTGAGCTTCAATTACAACTGAGAACATTAGAAAGGCAAAATGAAGAACAGCAAAAAGGCACTTTAGCGCTCGAGTCAGCAAAACGACTGCTCGAACAACAAAACGCCAGTTTGGGTCGAGAAAATCAAGTACTTAAGGCAAATGTTTCAAGTCTGACTTCGGATAATGCACGACTTGAAGAAAGTCTGGCTGCTGTAAAAGGTGAGAAATCAGAACTCGAAGCTGTTATTTCAACTCTGACTGATGATAAAGCACGACTTGAAGAAAGTCTGGCTTCGCTAAAAGGTCAGAAATTAGCACTAGGAACGGGTATAGCAAGACTGGCAGCTGAAAATCAACGAAAATCAGCACTTTTGCAGCAATCTAATAAAATCGCCTTAAACGAGCACCGAGCATTAGCCGATGAAAATCAGAGTCTTAAAGACGTATTAAATAATGATACTGAGTTGCAATGCCAAATTCTGGTAAGAAGCAAGCTTATACCATTAACGCAAGAATACCTTATCCATCTCGCTAAAGAGGTGAAGCAGAGCGTTAATCATGAGCTTGTTGTTACGAATGTAAGCATACCATCGTTAATTGAAGACATACGACGAATAGATGTATGGCCTGAAAATGAATCCAGCTCTATATTGAAGAAAAAATTTGATAGTGTCAGCGCATTATATGAACACCTTAATGATGACAGGGTAATAAAACCTAGTGATAAAGTCATTGGATTCTATACTAAACTAAACGAAGCCAATGAGGACATTAAAAAGCATAAAGATCCTAAATGGCAAAGATATATTGCTAATACAGCAGCTGTAATCGGCATCGTTTTGACGGGAGTATTACCCGGCCTGGCCGCTTTAGCTATAGTATCAGCAGTGACCGGTAATTCACCTAAGTTTTGGCAATCCAAAGGCCAAACATTTATAGAGAAAGCGAAAGAAGAAGTGAATCATAATCTTCCAACAATATCACCTACGAAAGGAAGTTAATTGGGAGTTGACCTTTTCATTCAGTAGCTAACTTATGGGACATGGGTTATGCTATTTACCATAAAATGGAACTTACGAAATAATCCAGTTTATTTCCCACTGGACAAGTTCGTAAGTTCTAACCTACTTTAATCGAATCTAATCAATGGAGTGACATAGAATGAGAGCTTTTTCATTAAAACGAATGTTGGTTGTTGCTACTGTTGGGCTGTGCTCAATATCCGCTTATTCCGACAACTCTGTTCAACCAGATAGCTCCTTTCAATCCGTTTGTATCAATTCCTGGATGAATAAAGGCAAGCAGGGTACTGATAAAGTAGATTATAAAAATTTTGGTGAAAAATATTGTGCTTGTGCATCCACGCAACCTATGAGTACTGAAGAAGAAATCAATCAAGCCATTCAAATTTGTTTGTCTCGAACCTTGCTTCATGATGCTATGGATTCTTTAGAAGAAGAAATCGGTCTTTCAGATGCAAAAGCAAGTGATTTCACTGAATATTGTCAGGATAGGTGGAGCTTAATCTACCCAAAACAAAGCGATGACGATAAAAAGTTTACCACCTCTTATTGCGGATGCGCTCAACCTAAACTCATGGAACTGATAAAAAAATCAGAAACAATTACTGATAAAGAATACGAACAATCGATTGATGCTATTGCTGCAGAATGTTCTGGTAATGTGAAGGAAGAACCAACGGGATCTACTACGCCAACCACCAGTCCTCAATAAGTCTAGCAACCTCATTGGAGTGATTGAGCTGATTTATAATTCTACCGAAATCCCGCGGCAAAGACCGCGGTATCTACAACCCCTATTCTCCCGCAGTTATAGCCGCGGAAATTCGAGTGATTGAGCTGATTTATAATTCTGCCGAATTCCCGCGGCTTTGACCGCGGGATCCACCTCAGAATCAATTTAAATTAATTATATGCCGGATTAACTTCTTCATTAGCCATTTGCGATGATTCACTATGAGAAGAACTGCCCAGAAAAGTTAAATGAATAGGCAAAGGCGGTTTCTCCTTATATTTATCTAACCCCTTTTTTGCTGCGTTTCTCACATCATCAGATACCGCATCACTATTGATTCTCTTTAAATTCAGTAACATCATATGTTGACGTGACACATCAAATTGTTCCCAGTTCACAAAACTTTCTGTCAAATTTGCTGCCAGAGTAGGGTTTATTTTATCTAAAAGCAGGATGTTATCCGCGATAAGTTGATAACCTAGGCCTGACTTCGCATGAAATCCATAGGGATTTTTAATAAATGAGCGCAACAATGCATAGACTTTGTTGGGATTCGATAAATCAAAAGCAGGGTGGTGAGTCAACTCTTCTACTCTTTGAACAACACTAGGTGAATGAGTTGATGCTTGAATTGTAAACCAATAATTCACTGCAGTTGCATCGTTTTTCCAGTGCTGATAATAATCATTCAACAGACCATCGACTTTACTGGAGTTCATCTCACACAACTGCTTCAGTGCCGAATAAGTGTCAGTCATATTAACATGTAAAGCATCTTTAAATTGCAACATCAAATAGTGTTCAGTTTGCACTGAATCGGTATATTGAAAATAAGAAGTACAAACTTCTTTTAGACGTCGTACTCCTGCATCTTTAATGTCAAAAATACTAAATTGAGGGGATTTTAACGGTTCTCGTAATTGCAGGTCATTATAAAGTTTAAATAAATCAGACTTTAATTCCTGAGCAAGAGCGTTCTGAATTAATTGCCGCGCTTCTGCAATTTTTTCAAAATCGGGTTTAGCAAATTCGAGAGCCAATTCCTCTTCCGATGGTAAAATCAACAATTCTGCCTGTAACCATTCATTAAGCGAATGATCGGTTAGTACCGAACGAAAGCTATCAAAAAATGCTGGAGTACAATTGAGTGATTTGCCAGAACAATAATCTTTCACCATCTGAGTGACAGCTAATTTTGCTGCTTCACTGCGGTTATAAATATTGGTATCGTGCTGCATGAGTAGTACTAATTCATCTTGAGAATAGGGATAATTCAAGTTAACCGGAGCAGAAAAACTGCGTAATAAAGAAGGGACAGGGCGGGTTTCAATCTCGGTCAATGTAAATTCCATTTCAGGCTGATCAATCATTAACAAAGTATCACCTTTAATTTCGTTCCCTGAACGGTCTAATAATCCCATAATCAAAGGTATGGGTCTTGACTTCCCATCCGTGGTTTTTACTTTTAAAGTATAGGTTTTTGTATCTGGATTGTATTCATCCGTAACATTTAATGCAGGAATACCCGGTTCCGTAAACCAGGATAAAAAGTGGTGAACATCGACACCACTGGTATGTGTTAACGACTCCAGCATATTTTCAAGGGTCACGGCTTTGCCGTCATGAGTCTTCAGAAACTCGGTCATTCCGCTATAAAACACATCCTTACCCAGAGTCAGCATCATCATACGAAATATATCAGCACTTTTCTCATATGCCGCGGCAGTATACAAACTTCTCACTTCAGTATACGTGCTTTGTCTCGGTGCACGTGGATCGAGGTTTTTCCCATCTAGAAGCCTCACCAAATCAGTACCTAGCAAATCTTCACGAAACATGGCTGCTCTAAAGGTAGTCAGACCTTCCTTAAAAGGCAAGTTAAACCAATCTCTAATCGTTACCCGATCCCCAGACCAATAATGAAAAAATTCATGTGCTACGACTTCAAGAACTCTCAATATCCCTAGGTCAGTGGTACTTTCTGGGCTGGCGAATAAATTGGCTGTATTAAATAAATTCAGGCCTGTTGGTTCTGATGCACCAGAGGCGTATTTATCCACTCCAGCAACCATGTGTTGGTGCAGATCGCATTCGAGGTTATAGGTTCTTTCATCCCAAGCCATTGCTGCAGCAAGAACTTCTTTGGCAAAAGCACATTGTTTTGTTGCCTCAGGCGGGACATAAAATACAATAGGCAAAACTCGGCCTGATCGAGTTGTAAAATGGGTTTCTGAACGGTGCAACTTACCTGCAACCATAGCGAATAAATAACTGGGTTTTGGTACTTCATCCATCCAGGTTACTGAATGAAGACCATCAGGTAATTCGGCTCGACCCACTGCTTTTCCATTACATAATAAGACAGGATAATCCTGCTCATGTGCAATTATTGTCGTTTTGTATGTTGCTAAGTTATCGGGCCTGTCATTGCAATACAGTAAACGTCGCAAACCTTCTGTTTCCGCCTTTACGAGTACTGTACCCTCAGTTTTATACAAGCCAAATAAATCAGTATTTTCACCAAGAAGTGTAGTGGTAGTCAGGATAAATGGTACACTTCGTGGCACGTTTTTGACTATTAGTGAATGTTCCATTACCTCAAATTGCGTTTCATCAAGTGGGTTTCCATTGAGAGCAATTGAAGTTAATTTCATATTTTCTCCATCCAGAATCAAATGATCCGAATGAGCTTCCACCTGAGGATTAGGGATTACAGTAATTGATGCTTTTGTTTGCACAGGATCTTTGGATATATCGATTTCCAGTTCCACATGGTTTATTAAATAATCAAGAATTTTATAATCACTTAAATTGAATACTTTTGATTTACTTTCTTTCATGAATACTCCCTTATTTTAAATTCAAGATTATCAGAACCTTATAATCAACAATGCACAATATAGGATTGAAATCCGTTTTTCAATAAGCAAATTGTTCAGGAAATGTAGGCAATAGTTGTCTAAAATATAATGAATTATCCTTTTTACCAAAGAGACAAGTGAGTGAAAGGAACATTATTAGGGGCTGTTGACATTTCATTATTTTCAAGTCTACTTTCCGCGACTTGTTCGCGGAATCGATAGATCTTGCGCAAAACATGAATATATTGCGTCTATAAAGAGTGAATTGGATCCCGCGAACAAGTCGCAGGACGTCGAAACTTGAATTGTCAACAGACCCTAGATGATTGTATTTAATAAATCCTATGAACAGAGGTAATAAAGTGATTAATACGATAATTTTTGATTTTGATGGAGTAATACTCAATAGTGAGCCCATGCATTTTGAGGCACTATCCCATGTATTAAATCAAATAGGCATCCGTCTTGATTATGAAGAATATAGAACCCATTACCTGGGATTAAGCGACATCACTGTATTTCCCAAGATTCTGAATGATAAAGGTTTTGACTCTTCCAAATCACAAATCAATCAATGGATAGAACTAAAGGTCTCTGCTTACAACGAGCTCATCGAAAAAAGTGAACAATTACCCATGATTCCGCATCTGGATTGGTTTTTAGATCGAGTAGCACAACAGTATGAAAAAATTGGCATCTGCAGTGGATCTAATCGCCATTCAATACTAAAAATCCTGGAAAAGATTCACTATGGTCAACTTGCCTCTTATTTTAACACTATAGTCAGTTGTGAAGACGTAATTTTGGGTAAGCCATCTCCAGAAGGATATTTACTAGCAGCTCATCGTCTACAAGTAAAACCAGAAAATTGCCTTGTTATAGAAGATTCGGAACATGGTGTTGCTGCTGCTAAAGAAAGTGGGATGCTGGTTGCTGGATTGTTGACAACACTCAGTAGGAATCAACTGGCTAATGCGGATATGATCGCAGAGGACTTTAAAGAGTTGGCACTGTTGTTAAAGAACTAATAGAACATAAATAAATCAACCATAATTACGATTAATATTCATAAGTATTTACGAAAAAACGTGAGTGAACGCTCATCATGATGAGCAATTCACTCACATACGCAAGAGCTGCTATTAACAATTCATTAGCCCATACCATTGTCTAAGGTATTGCATTGTTTAGAGCTCCGTTCATATGTTTTTTAATATTACTTTTTATGGACATAATTCTATCCACGGATTCGGTAGTTTTTTTAGAGGCAAAGAAATCATAAACACTATTTTTGTGGGCGGATAACAATTCCATGTTTTCAGCATCTCGGGTAAATTGCTTGATGTACCGATAAATATCATCAAGATTACCTCTTTGCAGTTTGACATCAAATACAAATTGCTCCAACAACTGACCTCTTTTAACACGCAATGGACTCTTGGAATTACACATCTTTTGTGCGTAGGCATAAAGGCTATGCAACATTGTAACGGTATCTTCTGGTAGTTTTGATAATGGTTTAGGATTGGTAATATAATTTATCTTTTCCAAGGTATCCCATGTCTCTTTACTTTCCAATTTGGCTTTTTTAGCCGAAGGAACAAAATTAAAAATTTTGCGGTATTTTTCGTTGAATTTTTCTGCCAACCATGCATGCATATCCGCTGTTGGATGCACATCATCCCAAAACATAAAACCATCAGATGGTGATGTGTGTTTTGCCTTATCTTTAGTATTTTTCTGTTTTTTTTTAAACTCATCAGAGGTTACAAAAGGGGTTTTGATTTTAGTTTCATCAAAATCATATGCCTTGGGGTTATTGTATACCTCTTTGAACAGACCATTCACATCAAAAACAGAGAGGTAAAGATTAGGATGACTCTTAAGATATTTGTTATTCAGCTTCTGGACTTTTAATTCCAGTTGAGCATTAAAATAGGCTGAGCATTCAGCCGCATTATTGCGCAGCGCTTTGCTTTTTGCCTGATATCGTGGTGTTAAACCAAGATCTGGTAAATTAAAAAGGACGAGATTTCGATAACCTTGCTTAATTAAATTCTCCATATTGGCGATGCGATCAGCAATTGCCTTATCCACTTCTCGATGGGTTGGTTCAGAATTAACAGTAATTAAATCATTGGCACCAGACCATTCAATTACCATAGTTTCTAATTTTTCAGCTCTGGATATTTTATGTGCTTTATCATCCTGGATTAACAGATTAACCTTGCTATTCAGATGAGACATTAATAGTCTTGTAAACAAGAGTACAATATTAAACGTAAATTCACACGAATAGTTATGAGAAGTTAAACCTCCTTCACAATAGAATCTGGCAAATCGTTCGCCTTGAAATAAAACATGTTTGTCATTTTTCAAGCTAAAATCGTACAGTTTATGACTACCAAGACCCAGATTATAAGATATAAAATAATCACTGATATCAGCATTGCTGGTTGCGCTTTTATCTAGATTCAGTTTGTTTCTGATACTATCGATTTCAAATTGTTCAGCGGTGCTGGCGGCAACATAATCGCCCCAAAGAAAGCCATTTGTGAATCGTCCACGCGGCGATTTACTACTAAGGCCGCTAACTATTCGCATTGGCAGCACACCAGCCGCATAGCGCTTATTAAGAGTCCCTCTGTCCGATAAGCTGTCACCGAGTACAACAAAGCTTGAAATCTTTATCCCTGGTTTGATCATGTTTACTCCTCTAAGAAAAATCATCCATTAATTTTCTATCAGGAATAGTATAGTTTATTTATTCTTCATGCTGGGTGTTGCTATCAATAATGCGTTAATCCTACGAGAAATGTGATGGATAAATCATTATAATGGACAGCAATATTAATTAATGTCCCTGAATATAGATAAGGAATATAATGAGACTTACTTTTAATGAATTTCAAGCGATATATGATCATTATCAATATAATGACACCATCGTTATTCGATACAGTAAAGAAAAAAATGACCAAACAATTGATAAAGAAATACAACTGTCCAGAGAACAAAACTGCTTTTATTTTGAAAATGTTGAGCTCAATGAAAGCGAAAGCAGTACTAAAGTTACCTCCGAGAAACAAGAGATAACCGAGCAGTCATTACAAAAAGAACATGCATTCATCGCCACTTTATTTACTACGCTAAAACCCAGGAGCGCTCCCAAAACATCTGTTTGGGAAGATTTTAAAAACGCAGACTCAAAATTAAAATGGCTGTTGCGCTTTTTTCTTTTAGACACTCAGTTAATCGGTGGGGCAATTGGTCATGTTATTGCATACTCAGCAAACAGCGAAAATAAGCACTATAAAACCATCCCATCCTCAGTATTGGGTAAAACCTTAGGCCCTTTGATTTTTCCTGCTGGCTCTAAAAAACCCAGCTTTGATCGTGAAAAAGCCCCGGGTATTATTGAAATTGATACGATTCAACACAAACAGTATAAAGCCCTGAAAGGGTATAATCCTATCTATCAATCACATAATGGAACGATCCGGTTTTGTGAAAAACCTGTTTCAATGACCCTAAGAAATAATACGATTGCTCTTGAAACCATTGTTGCCTCCAACGAACAGGTCACTGCAGAAAATGAGAAAAATCATCTGACCATTGTTTATTTCAACGGAAACAGTGGGAGCTTTCAACAAGATTATCAACAAGTTGCAGAAGATCTTCTCCATTACGGTAAGGATGGGATTCCAGTAACTGCCATTCAATTTAATTATCCAGGTATCTTAAACAGTGAAGGGCAGGTGGACATTGCCCAGGATCTTATAGACTCAGGGATTGCTCAGGTACAGGCATTATTGGCTCAGGGAGTGTCCCATTCGAATATTGTGTTGCATGGAGTTTCTTTAGGAGGAAGTATTGCTAGTCATGTAGCCGCTCATTTTCACCAATTGCCAAAAGTGGATGATCCTAAGCAAAAACAGACACTGGGTGGATTATATGCATCAAGAACCTTTGCATCTACAGCGCAAGTTGGTCGGGATTATTTCAACCGAGCGCTGGGTAATAATATTTTTTCTCGAATTTTTTCAACCCTTTGTCTCCCATTTATCAAGTTAGGAACCTGGGGTTCCAATTGGGATTTAGATACAGGAAAAGCGTTTTTTAGCCTGCCTAAAGATAAGAGAAACTATTCAGTCGTCATTTCGCCAAAAGCTCATAGAAATGACTATCGAAAAAAACATCAAGGGTCCTGGTTTCAACAAATTATCGACTTTCTTTTAGGCCGAGAGAACAATCCAGTTGATGACGCTGTTTTAGGGCGCGGATTACATGATTCCTGGGAGCGGTCTTTTGATAAATTTCTCGTTCAATGGGGGTTTTATGGTGAAAAAGCGAAAAGCAATTATTCTGCTGAAAACAGCTACCGGAAAATGATGGTGGTTGATTTTAAGACAAATGAGTTTGCGCCAGATCTGGATGGGCATGCAATAGCTGATTATTGCTACAAACAGGGAGAACAATTGTTTAACCCAACAAAAGTAAATAAATCCATTGGCCTTGTTCATCGCGCTCCTGCTGTTACCTTATTCAAAGAAGGAATAAACCAGAGATGCTTTCCTATACAAGAAGGCCTCGAAGCAGGGGAAGTTGCTCGTCGTTCGATGTTCAGTATGTCGATGGCTTCTTCAGATTAAATTCATTATTTAACTGACAGATAGTGATTCGATAGTAAATACCATTACCTTAAGTCTGATTATTTTGATAATCAGACTTAAGGTAAGGATCCAGGGGCGGATTCAACTCGACAACGCACTAACTTTTTTGTGCAACCCAAACGGTTGCTTCACCGCATTCTGGATCTCTTATTTTATGTACTAATACTTTAAAATTATTATCAATAAGGAGTTGTTGATATTCTTCAGTTGAAAGCGATGCGTGGTAAAGCTCATGTCCTCCATTGTCACTCCAAACCTCTCCATATTCTGGTCCCGATGTAAAAATGAGTAAACCATTTTGATGGACATAAGACGCCAGTAATTTTAATGTCCTGCGTTGATCATCATGGGATAAGTGAAAAAAACTATGCCAAGCAATTACTGCATGAAATTGTTCATTTAAATCTAAAGTGCGCATATCCGCCAACAGCCATTTTCCCTTTGGAAATCTTTGTTTACATCGCTCAATCATCCGTTTACTGGCATCAATACCCGTCACTATATAACCTGCATTAATTAAAAACTGTGCTAAAGGCTCTCCCGTCCCACAACCAACATCTAAAATTTTGCTGTTAAGTGAAAGATGCTTTTGAATTAAATTTAAATAGGATTTCTCCATTTTCAAATCTTTAGTGCGAGCATTGTCAAACCAATCAATAAGATCATCATAAACCTGATAAACATGCTCTTTATTTCTATTTGTCATTTAAACTCCAGTTGTTAAGTTAAATCCAAATCAAATTAAACAGAGTTTCTGAACTATTTAAATACTTAAAGAATTTGTTAAGCGCGATCTGCAATGCCGCTACATTTTCATATCTTACAATAGTGGATGGTTCTTTAAACAAGGATTTATTGATCAATTTTAACGATTGATCCATTTCTATACCTGTAGCTGCCATTGAGAAAAAGAAGTGTGACTATATCAATTTTTTCTCAACACGGTAAAGTTGTGTACTTAAAACCTCTTGGATTCAGTTGGAGTTGCATTTCTAACACTTCATTTTAATCAGATGGGTATTTGCTCCGCACATGACAAAAAACCTGTCTTGCCCGCGCAGGCGGGCAACCATTCATCAAAATAAACCGATGCACAAGAGCCAGTGGGGATTATTTGTCTCCACGTTTAAGCTCTCTTACAACTCACTGATACACTGCATATCACCTCCTTTGGGCGTTCGAGATGATATGATTTTTGGTGTATGTCAATGAGTTATCTCAACTTAGTGAAGTGCCAAATGCCAAATAGTTGCCCGCCTGCGCGGGCAAGACAGTTTGTTTATGATGTACTGAGGTCATGTGTTTATAAACCAGATTTTTGTAATAAACCGTTATTTTGCCAAAATAATTTTAGCCAAGACAAATAAAGATAACCCACTACACACCGTATTTTATACGGATAACATGGCTGACTACTTCCGGTACAATATTGATTCAATTAGTCGAATTTAAAGGTGCTGTTTATGTACTCCAGATCGGAATTACAGAAAGAGTTATCAGCCACTCATTTATTAGAAATAATTAAAATTAAATTTCAGGATTTTAGGATGGAATCCCAAAACCAAATGAAAGATGAATACACACCAAGCCCTTCAAGAGCATGGACCTATTATCCTTTTGCCCATAGTAAGTTTTGTAAAAAGATTTATCTAGAAACAAAAAAAATTTTTGATGATCATCAAAATGACTTATCTCCTGCAGATAAAATGGTTGTTTTAGAGAATTATATCCAGCTGTGGAAGGATATAAATGGTCACCTCGATATTCAAGACACGGATTTTTCCGAGCGGTATAAAGACACTAGATTTTTTAAAAATAGAGCTCCTTATGATCCCCGAGTTCCAATGTTTGCAGGATTTAATTTGAAAAATATTGCTTTTAGAAATTTTTTTGGAAGCGATATGATATTTCCCTCAGTTAATTTTGAGAATGCTGATTTTACTCAAACTCAGTTACCTTACACGAGTTTTAATGATTGTAATTTTACAGGTAGTAAAGTAGAAAAGGCGAATTTCAATCAAAATTCATATGTAAGATGCAATTTTGAGAGCGTTGATTTTTCAAATGCACATCTGTGTGAAGTAAGATTTGAACAATGTATTATGTACGAAGCCAAATATAATAAAAATGCTAAGTTATGGATCAATAAATGTTTTAAAGATAATCTTTTAACAGCGATTCGTGACGGAAAACTCACCGAGGCAATGCGATTAGTAGAAACATTCCCAGATTTAGTACATTCAAAAGATGTTGTAGGAAATACTCCCTTGCATTTAGCAGTAATTAAGGGACAGGTTGAAGTAATTGAGTTTTTATTAAACAATGGGGCAAGAATAGATGCCGTTAATGATGCGGGAGCGAATCCATTTTGTGGATCTTTGCTGTGTGTTCCACCTTTTTATGATCACTATTCATTAGAAACCTTTGAGCGAATCGTGAAACTGTTCATTAAAGCTGGGGTTGATTTAAATGAAACCGCTCATATTTCTAAAAGTTACTTAGGTAATTTAGCATTCTCTGGAGCCTTGGAAGCCTGTAAAATTCTAGTAGCAAATGGTGCTTATATTAATATCCAGGATCAGTTTGGCTATACTCCTTTGCATATTGCTTCATGTGGCGTTAAAAAAGGTTATTTTGAAAAAGAGCAAGAAGAGGTTGCTAAATGGCTTGTTAGTATCGGTGCCAATAAAAATATTAAAACCAATAATGGTGAAACAGCTCTAGACTTTGCTGAGAAATTTGAACATAGAGGCATTGTTGATTTATTAAGACCTAATCCCCCCTATCCATTCTTCTTGCACTATCTAAAAGTAAAACCCAAACAACTTACTCCCGAAAAGGTAGCTAATGCTTTATGGTTATCCGATAAAGATGCTAAAACTACCAAAATATCTAAATCAGAATTTCGATTATGGGCTAGTAAACAAGAGCTGCACTTTAATCCAGACGATGTAGAAAAATGCCTATCAACCTATGTGATGAAAAGATAGTTATAAATAGATTAGGGTTTCGACGTCCCGCGACTTGTTCGCGGGATCTAATTCAATCTTTATAGGCGCGATATATTCTTGTTTTGCGCAAGATCTATCGATTCCGCGAACAAGTCGCGGAAAGTTGACTTGAAAATAATGAAATGTCAACAGCCTCTAATTTTCCTGTAGGGTTTTACCATGAAGTCACGAACTGAAAAACACTCTTTAGTCCAACTCAACAATGAGCACATTTTGAGTTCGGATGTCAACTATGTAGGGGCTGTCGATAGCTACATTAACCATGGTAAAAAAGTGGGAACTGCTGTTATACGTTCGGACAAACGGCAGGATTTCTTTGCCCGCCACCCTCATGTTCACCAGCTCTTGCAACGAGAACAAACCAATCCACTTTTGGAAGAAGGCAAATACTGGGATGAACGAGCCAGAGATCGTCTGGGTGAGTACTACCTTACTTACGAAGCTTTAACTCTTCTCATTGAAGCCTAACAAATTCGCCAACATCAATCGTCTTCATCGGGTCTTCCTTACAATGCCAAAAGAATTTTTGTCATAAAAAACAATACAGTTCATCTGAAGACTGTTTTAGAACAGTTGGTGTTGCAAGATCAGGAAGATGCCAAGCTAATCTACATTACCGGCATCCATGCCGTGGCATGTTATATCAGAAACGAACGGGGACATTTAAAATGTGTGTTGGTGGATTCCGAAGGTGGAGATACTGATCTTGCGCTTTATATCTTAACGGGGTTGCAAAAACAGTTCCCAAGGATCACCTTTTATATCAGTACCACCCGATTACAAAAAGATTATTACAGTTGTACAACCTTTGCCTTCAAAGCGTTATTGTATTTTGTTAAACACGGTAGTGAAGTTTTTCCCTGGCTGGAACAAAAAGAATTCAAACAATGTAAAAAGGACCCTCGCATAGTTCACCTTTCCTCATCGGACCTGATGCCCGTCCTATTCAAAATGACGCAGGATTTTTCAGTATTGTCGGACAGTGCGTTTGCCTCTTTGGCCAGTCATAAACGACAAACCTCATTGCGCGACTATATCAATCAGCACCTTTTAGAACTCCATGGAAAACAAGTTAATAGTGCCGCCTTGGTGAAAAAATACAAATGCTTTTCTCTATTGGAGCGATATATAACCCGAATTATAGGGCACGATCACATTAACCCCGAACCAGGAACCGATCTTCCTTCGCCACTGTTTCATCGCCATCGGTTATACTCATCCCTAACAGGGCGTATTTCCTCATCCATCAAACTGGAACAATCGCTCATCGATGCCTGTCAGGATATTGTCAACTTTCTTGAAAATAAAGCAGCGCCCGAGCCCTCTCCTGCCCTGCAAAAAACTCTGAATGAAATTCAAAAAAAATTCCCCAGTTTTGTGCAAGACTATCAAAAGCTATTTCCTCATAATGTTTTTTATACCTCATATTTGGAATCAAACTATAAGGATTTAACAAGGCTAAGAAAATTACTCTATATTGCAGCGCTTTTTGAAACGAATGATAGTGCTCATATCAAGATCTACAAACAATTTGCTAAAAAATTAACAAAACTGTTCACCAGCGCCGACCAGGCCGTTATGTATTTAAGGAAATACAGCACACCAACCTCCCGCCAGCCAATACATGATGCTTGCCTGTTTCGAATTCCTATTGCTGGAGATGGTGCATGGGACAATGGTTATTGGGCGCAACTGGTGATGGATTTTGGTGAACAGGCTCTAAAATATTTGCCATGGGCTGCCCGACTGGACAGACTACGCAAAGAGCAGGCTAATATCCTGGAACGCCATGCTTTCGTCACCCCGCTAGAGCAATTTGATTATCTGATGCAGCACTACACCTATCCTCGAAGCCACGAAAATCCGGTACTGGCAGAGTTGTGTCGAACGCATATGCTTCCAGAGCAAGAGTTCAATCGTTGTCTGGAACTCTCTCAATACAACAAGCCTTTTGATCTGCTCCCTGATGTATTCATTCGAGGCGAAGAACTGGGAGCGTTCCTGAGAGGATATTATTTAAGAAAATTACCGGCCGGAGATGAGATCGGATATTTACTCGGCGAATACACTGCCTGTTGTCAAACACTGGGAAAACAAGGCGAGTCCTGCGCCATTCATGGGATGCATTCTTTGATGAGTGGTTTTTACGTCATCTATAACCAGCAACACCAGATTGTGGCACAATTTTGGGCGTGGATTGGAACTTGCGGTGAGCTGGTATTGGATTCTTTTGAACGCAGCCATTCTAATAAAAACTTTTTATGCAAACCCTTTGCAACCGCACTGGCTGAGCGATGTGTTCAACAAGGATTTAGCAAGGTATTAATTGGCTATGGCAACACCCCTAAAATGGATGTCAGTCCATGCCTGCATCCAGCAAAAGCATATGACCCATGCTCCTACAGTGATGCTTCTATGTGTCAGTTTATAATCCTGGAAGCGGATTATCACCCCGAATTGAAGCTATTTCAGGCCTACACAAGTCACAATGGTTTGTCTTTTGCAAAATTTGAGCATTTGTTTACCCCTGTTTTTTTTGAAACTATATTTGCAAAAGGTTTGATTGAATTGGTTGAACACAACCGGCTGACCTTTGACGAATTATTCAAGCTCATCTGTTTTTGCTACAGAGGCATTTATGATTTTTTACATGATCCACATTCTGATAATGAAGTCCTTCTCAAACTGCTTTTCGAGAAATTTGGCCTGTCCATGGCACCGTTGCTCATGCTTAAAAATAAAGCGCAAGAGGCATTAATTGATGTGATCATAAAACGCGAAGACATGGATTTACTGACGATTGCCATTGAAGTGACCCAGAAAACAAACGCTACTCCACTGATATCATCTTCATTGAATGCTCCCTTATACCGTATAGCGCACAGTGCTGCAAAATATAATTCAATCCGTACATTACAAGTCCTGCATGAACGGTATTTTGATGTACTATCCTGGGATGAATACATCACTTTGCCTGACTACAATGGATTAACTGTATTAAGTCAGGCGGCGGTTTCTGAACAACATACATTGGTGCAAGCCATAATTAGCCAGGTTACCGACAATCGACGATTGCATGAGTTACTAAAAAAAGAACATGGAACTATTACCAGAGTTCAAGATTTTACAGAAACACCAGCTCGTATCCGGTACGAAGGCTACCGATGCGCTATACTGCATTATCTGGCTGCAAAAAACGATATCGAGACATTTAAACTTATTGAAAGCCGGATTGACAGTCAGGCGCTTTGTGAGTTGCTCGACCAAAAAGCCCAAATTCCCAACTGGCATGAGAATTTATGGTCACTACCGGTTTCGGTGTATGCATGGATAAGGCAATCCTTTGATTTTGCACATTATATAATGACGAATTATTATCCAAAACCAAATTTGAGTAATTTATTAGTGTCCAGATCTTCCTCTGATAACAAAAAAAACATCCTCGGTTTGGTTATTGCTAATAATAACCAGGAACAATGGAATTTTTTACGTAGTGTGCATGTGGATGAGGCTCATTGGATTGACACCTTGCTGAAAGACATAAGAGGATATGAAGTAAGCTGGGATAATCCCCTTGGCGAGATGATGCGAACTGGCTCTCTGGATTGTGCTTACGCCGTCCTTCATAATATCCAAAACTTTGAGTGTTTTCATCGCATCATGGCCCATAAAAATGCAGCCTTACTTGTATTCCTGCAACTTGCTGAACCCCATTACGGGAAAAAACCATTTATTGATTTAGTATCCTTAATTCTGCAGCGCTATTCAGAACATCCAGAGTCCCTTTCCGAGGTATTTGATTTGAAAATCTCAGCTATTGTTCTCAAGCAGCGCAACCTGAATTTGTTTGAACAATTGCTTACTCTGATCAGTCAGGATCCTGCTCTGTTCGTGAAATGGATCAAACAGGAATACTTTGAAAATGTGCTTCATTATATTTTTGCAGAATTTGAAGATAAGACTGGCAAAAAACCTGATTTTATCCAGGACATGGTCCCCTTTGTTGATGCTCTATTTCAGCGTTGTACCCCAGAGCACATCAAAACGCTTCTTTCACTCTGGTCAAGTATGTGTACCTGGGAATCTACTTTCTCATCCATAACTATTCCTTTATTCGATTACATCCTGAAAACGGTTAAAAACATCGACGACAGTCAGTATCTCAAGACATGGTTTTCATTGGAAAACCCAGCACTGCATTCGCTTTTTAAAAATAAGCAAGAGTCCTTCGCCCTAACCGATTGTTTGTTGGAATGTTATATCGAACACCATGGCGCAGAACAAGTCGCAGACTACTTTATGAAAAATGAGATAAAATTTCTTTGGGATTTTGTTTCGAGATATCACAATATCAGATTGTTACAGTATTTATACCCATTAACCAAATCCGATACTCGTTTATATGCAAGCCTACTGACGATCCTTCTTAACGAAAATTGGCAAATATCTCCGGCTGCAACCTGGCTTATGGAACAACCGGAAATTACCGCAAATCATCTGTTTAAATACATCAATCACTTTAATGAGCATCAGCCAAATGCCAGCGCTTATGTTCATCTCTACGTCATTACCCATTTATGGAATATTGGAGTACGCAAGGGGATGAGTCATGAATTGGCCATTACAACCATGCAAAGACACTTTATCGAGGTACTTCAAAAGCTCTTGCTGTGCCTGAGTAATCCTGCCTGGCAAAATCCAATCGATTTGAACTACATTAAAACCTTTAAAATTCTTTTTTACTCCTGGCTAGATCATTTAGCTGTAGATAAGAAGAGTGTGTTTGAGTTAGTCAGTACACCAGGGCCAGATGGGAACAATGCATTTTTTTCTCTGTGCAGCAGTAACAGAATTGACTTGGTGAAGATCGTATTACTACGTTGCCAGCCTGAACAACGAACAAGGCTTCTTGACATGGTTCAGGCTCAGGCTTCTGAAAAGGAACAGGCCATCCTGCCAGAACTTACGAATTTGGTTCAACATTATCAGCGTCTGGATGAAATGCTGGCACTGAGAAAGAACGAGATACCGAGGATTTCAGGTACTTCACTGACTTTTTTTTCCGCGCCTCCAAACTCTGTTGCGGAACGACTTGATCCCGAACAATGGATTCGCTATGACGCGGATGGTGAGCTGAATATTATCTCACCCGAAGAAATTGACCATCTTACAAGAACATTCAGAGGATAAGAAACTGGAGATAGTTGTTGATTGGTGAAATAAAACAGAACCCTGTTATTCATATAATTACAAAATCCTCTGCGTTGGATAAAGGACATAGTCCAGGATTTTTTATTCGGTGTAAATAAGTCGTCATTGCGAGCGTTAGCGAAGCAATCCATTACGGCAGGTTAGCGAAATTCGATCTGGATTGCTTCGCTAACACTTCATATTAATCTGATGGGTATTTGCTTTACACATGACAAAAAACCTGTCTTGCCCGCGCAGGCGGGCAACCATTCATCAATATAAACCGATTCAAAAGAGCCCGAGGGGATTATTTGTCTCCACCTTTAAGCTTTCTTTCAACTCACTGATACACTGCATATCACCTCCTTTGGACGTTCGAGATGAAGTGATTTTTGGTGTATGTCAACGTGTTATCTCAATTTAGTGAAGTGCCAAATGCCAAATAGTTGCCCGCCTGCGCGGGCTGATATATCCCCTCAAATTTGCTAAAAATAATTGCAGTAAAATTGAAGTCGTGATCTAATTTCCCCCAACAAATTTGTTTGGGGAAAATGATGGAGCCTATCGATTTACTACAT
>NZ_RZGU01000028.1:0-42192 GCF_003990085.1 Legionella sp. km535
TAAAACTATTGTTTGTGCTGTAATGCGCAAATTAGCTCATATCATCTTTGGAGTTTTAAAAAGTAAACTGCCTTTTAATGAAAATTTATCTTGCGTTTAAAGACAGTATCTACGCCGGCTGTGAATTTAAATCAATAATTCAAAGTTCAAGCCCTGACCCTATATGTCCTTCACAAAAAAGGTATCGATCCCTCTGCTCGTTTCGACCCAACCTTGCTAATTCATATCAGCCTTAACTATTGAAGTATTATATCTCTTATATAGTCAGACATTTTATGAATATTAGTTAATACTACGTGAGCTTCTTTAATATCATAAATATGACTTCTCTCTAACTTAAATTGTTTTATTCTCAGTTTCGGAAATTTATAAGTCTTGTCATTGTTATGATTGCTGATTTCGCTATTAGTTAACACACTATTTTTCTTCAATATATTGAAATGCGTTACATCAGTAAACAAATAATTAAGCGCTTGCTGAAATTCAGAATCTACCCGCAGCTGATCGGCACCTTCCATCATCGCCTCATCTGTAAGTTCTACCAATCTCATCAACCGTTCTATTATAAAAAATCTCAATTCAGCAATAGATGACAGAATTTTTTGTTTTTCTGATTCATTATTAAGATACAGGCAATCAGTAATATCATTCTCATCAGCATTCTGATTAACAGAAGGTTTTACAAGCCAGTTTGATGTATCTTGTGCATCAGGAAGCTGCTGCTTAACAAGAGTGACTGCTCTCTCAATATCTTGAAGTGCCTTTTCAGCATTAGCCGTGGTCTTTAAATTTATCCCTTTTAGTCCCAGGCTATCCATATCAAGATGCTTCAGTGAAGTGAATACCCATTCACCAGTAGCTGTCTTCGTAGTTATTTCTATATTATTATCAGGTGAAGGAGTAAGATATAAGTGTTGATCTGCTTTTATAAGCTGTTTTAATGCCTCCAGTTTCGATTGATAATTTACATCAAACTCATATCGCTCATTTGTTGAATTTGATGCGTTCGCTGACTTTACGGCATCATCTTGCATTTTCATTAAAATATTATCAATCTCTATCAACTGTTTATAAGAAGAATAAATCATATCTTTAGAGAGATTTTTATTTGTATAACAAACAGTAATACTCCCTTGTACATGTCTATCAGCATACGCCAAAGGACATGTAAGCATAAAAAACAAAGCACCAGTAAAAATCCTTTTCATAGAGCCTCCAAAATAAATTTAAAATTGTATTATTTCATCTGAATTTCAAGACATCTGATAAAAAATAACCCTTCTATTTATATAGGGAATATGGAGGGTTGTCTACCTTGTGCTTTCTTCGTGAATTTTTGTGCCCTTTTTACAGGCTTGCAGAAAACACACAATTTTTTATTAAAATCGTCCTCATCAAATTTGTGAGATTCTCGGATGCACCAAAATACAAATTATTCTATGTATGCAGGACCAGAAAATACTAGAAAATAATTAGTCCCTACATAGCAATTGAAGTGGCTTGTAATCTCAGGATAGTTTTCTATTTCCGAGACAACTTGACTGTACTCCGACCAATCAGCTGGCGTAGCCTGGGAGCAGGCCCAAAGGGCCGTATCCCAGGGTTTCTTTTAAGTTGAAAATGGATTATTACCATAAAACTAGTGAAAGAGATTGGTCTAAGTGAGTTTGGAGAGTAAATGAGTGGCGCACTTAAGCTGGCATAACAATAAAACCTGGGATACGGCCCTTTGGGCCTACTCCCAGGCTACGCCGGCTATATGTTGTGAATACATAATAGGAATATTGAATTTGAAAATAATTGCTGCATACCAATATAATCCCAGACTGTAAGCAATAATATTTCTGTCTACCGAGGACATTCATGAAAAAGGGTAAAGACATCTCGGTAAGTTTTGATGGTCTATATCTGATTCATCAAAATCTTCCAGGAAAGCAGGTTCAGCAAATCACGTTGCAAGAAGCACTTTTATTTATCCCTTTGCAAGGAGAAATCAGCATTATTTTAGAGGAGAAAGCTCTGCAATTGGGTGTGGGTAAAATGTTATACCTGCCGCCGAATCTGACGCATTCATTTTCTTCCACTACTAAAAGTGGCGAGCGGCTAATTGCTTTGGTTGATTCTAGCAAATACAAAGTAAGCTTTCTTTCTTCAGTACCCTTAATTCTTTCAGTAGATCATTTGATAAAGGAGCTACTGTTTTATTTATTACTCCACCCGAAAACAAACAATGCGCAATCGTTAATTCAGGTATTTTGTGAAACGTTGCATGAGATATTTATGCAGGCTTCCTCCAATTACATACAATCAGTGGAGCATTTAGAAGCAAAAGCGAGCGATCCACGATTAAAAAAAGCCTTAAATTACATGCGGGAGCACTTAGCAGAAAATATTAATATGATTGATGTGGCACGTCATTCCGGATTAAGTACTCGTAGTCTTAATAGATTGGCAGTGATTGAAACGGGACTACAACCCAAGCAGTGGCTGATTCATTATCGAGTAGCAAAAGCAAAGGAACTTCTACGCCTATCTGGAAACTCCGTTACTCAGGTAGCCCTTGCGGTAGGCTATAACTCCTTAAGTCAATTCATTACAACCTTTCGTACTCATACCGGACAATTGCCTTCTGAATATCATAATATGGCTAAAAACTCAAAATTAATGGCGAGTTTTTAGAATCATTTCTTCCTCCATGCTCATAAACTGCCTAAGCGAAACAACAAACCGTGAGGAGAAAAGAAGATGATACAAAAACAAACAAGTAACTGGTCAAGAAATATAATTCTTTGCTTTACAATGATCTTTCAGAGCGTGGCTGCCCATGCTTACAATATTCCGAAGGCAACGCAGTCTGAAAGCGAAATTCAAATAGTACAAAAATATTTTGAAGCTCTAGCCACCAGTGACATGGTCTTGCTCGATAGCCTGCTTTCTGAAAATATCATTTGGCATCAACCTGGAAATGGTTCTTTGTCGAAAACTTATTACGGCAAACAGGAAGTATTTTCACTGTTTGGTCAATTTATGAAAATCAGTGAAAACACTTTCAAAATCGATGAAGTAAAAAATATCATGGCGAATAACTTCTTAGTAGCCGCTACCCTTCATTTCTCCGCCCATAAATCCAATGGCAGCAGACTGTCTATGGACGGAACTGACTTAATGAAAATTAAAAATGGTCAAATTGTCGAGGTCTATCTTTTTTCAGCAAACCAACCCGAAGAAGATGCTTTTTGGACATCTGAAACGAATTAAAACACTAGAGTCCGTTGGCAATTCGCCTAATGGTTATGCTCTGCTGCATGTCCTCAGGGTCCATTGATTCAGTGGACATGCAATGAAATCTAGCCGCGGTACGGTTTCTAGCGCAAATGTCAACTCATCACGAAGAAACGACATGTGTTTTTGAGACCTGAGATTGTTTAAGAGATTCATCAGGATCAGGTCTTGCTTTTTGCTTTTCTCTGTCTTAAAACAAAAGACAAGATCTGACCTCTTCTGTGCTGTTATCAATTTTAGAACCAAACAACGTGACATCCTCTTATATAAAAATGAGGATGTCCTTTTTTGCTAGTTTTTATATTTATCATAAAATTCACTCAAGGATGATAAATTTTTCTTTAGAATCCCGGCCGCCCCTCAAACTAATCAATCAGCAACCATTTGTTTCATAATGCGAGCTGTAGCTCCCCATATAAATTCTCTATTTGTAATAAATTCACATGTTCTTATGTGGATTCCATAGCGTTTAACAGTGATATCACGATAGTTTTTTGCCGCATGGACTAAGGGCATTGGAATGGAGATAAGACCAGTAACTTCATCAAGATTTAACTTATAGGGATCTACAGACTCTATTTGACCGAACCATGGATGGATAATAATACCCGATAAAGTGCGCTCTTCTCTGAGCTCCTTTATCAAAGTCACCCTTTCTTTTCTTATCCCTAATTCTTCATACAGCTCTCTTAAGGCCGTATTAGCGTATGTTAGGTCACTTTCTTCCCATTTGCCTCCAGGAAAACTGATTTCTCCAGGATGATTTCTTAATTGCTCGCTTCGTTTTGTTAAAATTAATGAATCCGTGGCGAGTTCATGTAAAACAAGGACTGCTGAATGAGTTGTATCATTTTGTGATAAGTTATTTAAGCCCATTAATTATCGCTGCAATTTTTGTATAACATTCACGATATTCATCTTCGCAATCCGAGTCAATAAGAATTCCACCTCCTGCTGCCAGATGCAATATGTTATTTTTGGCGGTGACGGTACGAATGGCAATGTTGGTATCAAATCGGCCATGGCTTGAAAAATAGCCTATGCTGCCACAATAGATACCGCGAGCGTACTGTTCTTGCTCATTAATAATGTTCATAGCTTCCAATTTTGGAGCGCCTGTTATTGAACCACCAGGAAAACAGGAGAGAAAAATATCAAATGGATTCAAATGATCCTGGCAGAGTGCATTGATATCGCTCACCAGATGATGTACTGAATTATAACTTTGTACTTCGCAAAGATTGCTCACTCTCACCGAGCCAGGTGTCGCAATTTTTCCTAAATCATTACGCATCAAATCAACAATCATCACATTTTCCGCGCGATTTTTTTCACAAGACATCAATTGATTTTTCAATTGCTCGTCTTTAGCGGGATCCGCTGATCGTCCGATTGTCCCTTTAATTGGAGATGCCAGGATAGATCCCTGATCGTATTGTAGGAATCGCTCCGGTGAAAAGCTGAGGATATCTGTATCATTATGTCTTATAAATGCAGAAAATGGGACTGGATTTTTAGCGCTAATTGTTCTGTAAATAGACCAGGAGTCCCCCGAAAAACCGGCATGAAATGGCTGAGTCAAATTAACCTGATAGGTTCTTCCTTCCTTTAAATACTGATTTATTGCGGTAAATGAATCGATATATTGCTGTTTTGAAATAAGAGGACGAAACTCGCCATCTAGTTTAAATGACTGTGGTTCACGTTGAGGCTCATTCCATAAACGAATCATTTTATCCACAATGTCTTTGGTCTCGGGTTGACGATTAGCTGCGAATAGCGTCACTTTTCTTAAGTGATGATCCGCAATGATAGACCAATCATATAATCCCATATCTAATAGTGGTACTTCGGATAGAGAGTATTGTGGTTTAGTTTTTAAACCGTATAACTGAGCACCAAAATCATAAGAAACATAACCTATAGCACCACCCTGAAAAGGAAGTTCATTAATTGACTGAGGTTCTGACATGAGTTCACGAATTCTATCTAAAGCAAAACATTCTGACTCCGGATGAGAGCTGATAACAACGCGATCATAAGGGTAAGCGCTTAAAATATCATAGCGTCCACGCACTCTGTCCTTACTTTCGAGCAGAACAAAACCTGGTAAATCACAGAACTTTTGATACAAATCCTGCAAACAAGGTTGGTAATTTAGATCCAGTGTCATATATTTGCTCAAAATACCCCCTAATAATACTATTTTTTTTGAATATATCTTTACATAAAAGTTAATAAATTGTACAGTGCTGTTTTCCTCAAACCCAGATTCTATAAGCCTCATGTACATTTTTTTCCAAGGTATAACCTATCATTCCAAACACATCGTCTGGTCACTCCCCGAAGCCTCCCCCTCTGCTGAATGCTGTTATAAATTGGCGGGCGAAAAAGAACCTGTCGATCACCTACTCATCAATGATGCTTTAGCTGGAATTGGCGGAATAGAAATTAAAGACGGTATCGCAATAGTTACTGATGTCGAAGTGTTTCGACTTCAACACCCATTTAATATACTTCTTCCATTGGAAGATCAAAAACCTTTGCAGCTCAATTTGAACCTGGTCAGAGGCCCCTCTTTTTTTAGAAGCGAAGCCGATCATAGTCTACAAATGCCTGCTTCATCCAGCACTTCACCCAGATCAGATGTAGCGCCACCACCCAGCACTCCCGGAACACCCCGATCACCCAGGGTTCATTTTGCATTGACATTTAGCTCTCTGCTAGCACCATTTCACGGAGAAACACTGGTCTATGATGCTGATGCTGAATTGAACATCCTAAGTAATAACGAGATTAATCTAAGAAAATTATCAACTCTTCAAGTTCATTCTGCTCTTTCGATCAATATAGCCATACACGTTATTAAAAATGTAACACTATATTTTCTTCGCCAACATCAAATCAGCATGGCGAAAAAGTTGTTCGATCAGGAACTAATACCAGCGATTCAGGAATTTCAGAAAGGCCAGCCAATACCCAAGTATGTTTTGGATTATTTTGCTCAGGCCGTACGAAAAATCATGGTTAATAGTAAATACAATTGTAAAGATACTCTTTTTGAAGAGTATTTCATTCAGGAACATGAGCCGATCCCGATACATTCCAACTATGAAGTTCGCGCCGCTTATGCAAGATCAATGTTATCTTATTTATTATCTTTAACTAAAGGCTATCCTCTTCCAGACACGAACAATCCTGAGTTAGACATGTGGCTTAAAGAGTTTAAAGCTCACCTTCATCTGGATGAAGAATCAATCAGAGAACGCTCACTTCGTACCAAGAATTGGGAGCTAATTCATTCGATTCTTGCCTTTCTAGAACAATCCATAACTTGCTCTGGTTTAATGGATCATGGCTACAAACCTCTTCAATTCAGTTCTATACTTCATAGCGGACAAGTACACTTCAGCTTGCTTGTTGCCGCAATTAAATCGATGCATGAAGGAAAAACAACACTCAATTACGCACTGAGCAAGTTAGATGGAGATTATAAACTACCTGAAACCAGCGAATTAAGCCTTCCACCTGTTTTAACACCACTGTCGACAATTATGTTTCACTGGTACCAAACAGCATTATCCCCAGAAAATAAAGTAAAAGTAAAAGAACACGGTATTACTGAGTTGATTACTGATACCATGAAATCAGTTCTGCCTTTATTTTTTGAGACGACTCAAGGAGACGCTCACTCGGCTTCTGCAAAGTATATTTCCCATACCATTCGTCCTGGTGACAATGAACTTTATATTAGTCCCCCATGGAAAAAGGCATTGGATGACAAATTTACCGATAAAACCCAATACTTGAATAGAAATAGAAAAGACAAGACGAAACCTAAAAAATTAAAAATGGAAATTTGTAGCGTAATTAAAGAGGTATTAGTCGAACAATTGGCTTTAATGTGTACAGCAGACGAACAGCGCAAAGAAGCCACGCTGTCTCAAACTCATGCATCATCGTCCAATTCGTTTTCATATTCAATGTGAGCCAGGGGATCCTGATTAGAGCAGAACAATAAATAGTGTAGCTCTTTAAAGAGAGATACACGCCCACCGCGAAGTGTTCCAAAGTCACTTCGTCAAGTTACGTAATTTCATTCTAATTCACTGGTTTTTAAATTAATTTGTGAGTATTCTATGGCAACGCGTTGTTGACAAGGAGCCATGTAATGACAACAGTTGCTCAATTTGATATTACTTTCACACAGTTTTTAAATGAGCAAGGCGAGTTAGTAGGTAAACTACCCTCCTTTGCAGAAGATCATTCAGCTTTAAAAGATTTATACAAAACAATGGTACTTACTCGTACCTTTGACAAGAAAGCAATTGCCTTGCAAAGAACTGGCAAAATGGGAACCTATGCTCCTATTAATGGCCAGGAAGCAATTTCTACGGCAATTGGCCACGCAATGAAACCCGATGATGTCTTCGTACCCTATTACCGTGATTATGCCGCTCAATTGCAGCGTGGCGTTAAAATGTCTGAAATTCTTGCATTTTGGGGTGGTGATGAGCGTGGAAGCAATTTTTCCGGCAACTCTCAGGATCTGCCGATCTGCGTGCCTATAGCCTCTCAATGCCTTCATGCAGCAGGTGTTGCCTTTGCATTTAAATACAGAAATCAAAATCGTGTTGCGGTTGTCTGTATTGGTGAAGGAGGAACATCTGAGGGCGATTTTTATGAAGCAATGAATGTCGCAGGAACCTGGAATTTACCCATAGTTTTTGTTGTTAATAACAATCAGTGGGCCATTTCCGTTCCTCGAGACAAGCAAACAGGCACTCAAACTATTGCTCAAAAAGCGATTGCAGCAGGATTCACGGGACTACAAATCGATGGCAATGACATGCTCGCAACACGTCAAATTATTGGTGAAGCTATAGAAAAAGCACGTCGAGGCGAAGGACCTACTTTGATAGAAGCGTTAACATACCGTCTCTGCGATCACACGACCGCTGATGATGCGACACGATACCAACCATCTGAAGAAGTTGAATGCGCAAAACCCAAAGAACCAATAGCCCGATTCAAAAATTTTCTGATGGGTCAGAAGCTATGGACTTCCGATGAAGAAGAACAGTTGGTTATGGAATGTTCCGAAAAAGTAGAACAAGCAGTTGATGAGTATTTAAGTACTGCCCCTCAACCTACAAGCAGTATATTCGATTATCACTATGCTGAGTTGCCTGAGTATCTTGTGGAACAACGTGCAATAGCCATGGAGGAAGCGGGTCATGCCTGATATCACCTTAATTGAAGCAGTAACTCAGGCTCTGGCTTATGAGTTAGCGCATGATGAAAACGTCGTCGTATTTGGAGAGGATGTAGGAAAAAACGGTGGGGTGTTCCGTGCCACAGCCGGATTGCAGGAACGTTTTGGTGAGAAACGTGTTTTTGATACTCCCCTTGCAGAATCCATGATAGCCGGTTTGGCAATAGGAATGTCACTTCAGGGTTTAAAACCTGTCGCTGAATTCCAGTTTATGGGTTTTATCTATCCTGCGATGAATCAGATAATTTCTCATGCAGCTCGTATGCGAAACAGAACTCGTGGACGATTACATTGCCCACTGGTTTATAGAGCCCCCTTTGGGGGAGGTATCAGAGCACCAGAGCATCATTCAGAAAGTACAGAGGCGTTATTCGCTCATATTCCCGGGTTGCAAGTGGTTATCCCTTCATCTCCCAAACGTGCGTATGGTTTATTACTTGCCGCAATGCGAAATCCTGATCCTGTTATTTTTCTGGAGCCTAAACGCATTTATCGCCTGGTGAAACAACCCGTTGCTGATGATGGACAGGCCTTACCCATAGGTAAATGTTTTACATTGCAACAAGGCGATGATCTGACGCTGATTAGTTGGGGGGCGAGCATGCACGAAACCCTGCAAGCCGCGAAACAATTGAGTGATGAAGGCATTTCCTGTGATGTGATTGATGTCGCGACTATCAAGCCATTAGATATTGAAACCATAATTGCTTCAGTAGAAAAAACAGGCCGCTGTGTCATTGTTCATGAAGGAGCAAAAACATGTGGCGTTGGAGCTGAGATATCTGCTCAAATTATGGAACAGTGTATGGCTGATCTTCTTGCACCGGTTCAGAGAGTCACTGGTTATGATACCGTTATGCCTTACTTCCAGCTTGAAAAACAGTACATACCAAGTGTTACACGCATTAAAAACAGTGTTATGAGCATAATGGAGTGATAATGAATATTTTTAATCTACCTGATTTAGGTGAAGGATTGCCTGATGCTGAAATTCATGAATGGTTTGTTAAAGAAGGAGACACCGTAAAAGCGGATCAACCGCTAGTCTCTATGGAAACAGCCAAAGCTGTAGTCGATGTGCCCTGCCCTCAGAGTGGTACAATTGGCAAATTATATGGTAAACCTGGTGATGTGATTAAAACTGGCGAACCGTTGGTTGCCTTCGTGTCGACAAGTTCCAAACCTGCTGATAAAGGTACTGTAGTGGGTAATCTTGAAGAAAGCACTGAAGTCAGTGAGGATAATTTTGTTATTGGCACACAAAACTCAAGTAGAACGCAAGTCAAGACAACTCCAGCTGTTCGAATGTTGGCGAAAAAACTGGGCGTGGATTTAACCACCTTAAAGGGAACTGGTGAACATGGTGTCATTACCCGGCATGATGTTCAGAGTCAGGCAGACAAAGACTCACAACCCCCTGTTGGGTTTGAACCATTGCGAGGGGTCAGAAGAGCCATGTTAAATAGTATGGTTCAATCGCATGCTGAAATAGTACCCGTCAGTATTTTTGATGAAGCAGACATTAACAACTGGAACTCTGGAACCGACATCACTGTTCGATTAATAAGAGCGATAATCCACGCATCTAAACTGGAACCAGCCCTTAATGCGTGGTTTGATACTCGACATGGTGCCCGTCAATGTTTTGAAGAAGTTCATCTGGGACTGGCAATGGATAATGACGAAGGTTTATTTGTTCCAGTTATTCACAACGCCGGCAAACATTCTGATAGTGAATTACGCCAAATAATAAATGAGTTCAAAGAATCGGTCAGGAATCGAGCCGTAACTGCGGATAAGTTGAAAGGTGCAACGATTACTTTATCTAACTTTGGAAAATTTGCAGGACGTTTTGCCAGCCCAATTATTGTTCCTCCTATGGTATCAATTCTGGCTGTTGGACGACTTTATAAAAGTGCTGTTGTGACCCCTGAGGGTTCAATAGAAGCACATAACATGCTCCCTCTCTCTCTCAGCTTTGATCACAGAGCCGTCACTGGAGGCGAGGCGACTCGATTCCTCGGTGCGGTCATCGAATCATTACAAAACCCTTGATTAGAAAATGCTCTCAATACCGGTTGGTACTGAGAGCAGCTGTCCACATCAAATTGAACCATAATCTATATTTCTACTACGGAATAATTCAAATACCAACCCACTCACCGCCATACCTTTTCTCTCACTTAAGTGAAAATTGATTTAGAGAAAACTATTGCACATATCGGTTAATATTTCTTTAATAATTGAAGTCTATAATCAACATATAAGTTAATTAATTGGTTTTCTCATATGAATCTAAATAAAGAACAGTTTGATATTTTATTTGGTCGTTACAGGAATAAAAATACCAATTATCCAAACAATGATGCTTCGAGAAAGCAATTTAAACTTGCCATTGAATTTCTAGAAAAGAAATTTCAATCTGAATTTATACACTTGGCTGGCCTAAGCAGTGCTAACGAACAAACTTTTGCTGACCATAAGTTAGATTGGGATTTAGCATGCCAAATACTGGACGCCAGTTTACCAGCTCAAAACAACTTTAAATTTGATTCAAACAGAGCAGAATTAGAAAAAATTAAAGTAGATCAAAAAATAGTTCGTACCTCCCTGATATCAATCCACGGGATGACCAGCAACCTGGGTTTAAGGGAAAAATTAATCAAAGGGAACTTAACACAATCAGAATGGCTAACAGATATTGATTTGCAACGAATGCTCGAGTTGACTCAAACACAGGATAAAGTTCATATCCTGAGCTTTAATGCCCCTTCAATTGGTACAGCGCTGCATTTTGAACGTGAACAACATACCAATGGTTTACCCTATACTATTCCTATTTTGCTTAATAAAGGAAGTAGCGGCACCAATCAGGGAGTACATTGGCTTGCAGCACAGATTACCGTAGATCCAACAGCTCGTACAGTATCTTATAAGATTACAGACAGTATGAAGCTATCAAAAGAACAAGAAAAAGCCTATAAAGAATTGATCGAAGAGGCCATTAATTATCAGGAAAATAACTCGCCGGATCTTATTTCATTCAAAGGTTTTCCCGCAAGCGAGGGATGGACCATTAAAAGAACCGACAAAGACGTAGTAAGTCAAAATCAAAATGATGGATTTTCTTGTGGATACAGAGCCTTACACAATCTATTTCAGATTGACGGACTTGTTGGTGATAATGAAGTTGCAGGCAGATACAAACAAATCAAAGGCAAAGATGGCATAGCACCAGAAAACAGTAGTGCTTTAGTACAGGCATTTTATGAAGCTCAACTGGAAAATTTAACAATCGATGAATCCGTCTTTGATGCAATTAATCACAAACAAAAAGGACTATTTGAACCTGATCAGGATAAAAAACGCATAAAAAAGGCGGCATTACAGGACATATTATCGCCACAACAACCCGTAACTACCGAAGATCCTGGATTTTTAGTCAATCCAGCGGTTAGTGAGGCGGTAAACAAATTAAATGGATTTTCAAAAGTTTTTTCATTCCCTGGCACAAGCGATCCCTCATTAACCGCAACAGACTATGAGTATTTATTCACTCAGCTTCAGGTAAAACTGGATAAATTAAATATTAATCTGGGCATATTGACCTTGACCCCCTGTAATTCCGAAATGTTGGATGGGTTAAATGCCTATTGTGGGTTAAATGCGGGAATAAGAGCCGATAAGCTAAAAATAGATCTCGATCCATCCGTTAACCCGGCTGTCTTTGTTGCCAAATTAAAATTAGCACTAAATAATCTTTCAGAAAATAATTTAGCAGAGATCGTAATCTCGGACAAAGGGAATGTTCTTAATGAAGAACACTGGCTGCAAATTTACGATTTTATTGAAAAGAAACACATATCAATTGCAATTACTCTCCCAGATAATTTTATCAATACAACATTACAACACCAAATTGATGATGTCGTTTCTGCAAACCAACGTTTAAAAAATGAAAAGGAACTGAATTCAGAACAAAAAGAAAGAATTGCATTGGAATTAGAAAACAAAGGGATTCGTAAAAGACCTAAACTAAAGGATGCGCGTTCCGGAATCAATATAGACATAGAACTCCAACAAGAACAACAAGTTGAGGTAGAAGTAGCGGTTCAAAAAACACGTGAGACAGAAGAGGAAGAAATAGGATTTGGCGAAATCCATGCTCTGGATTTTAACGGCTTAATGAACCTATTTATGAACAAAAGCGGATTGAGTCTTACCCCTGAAGCTCAATTAATCTCCAACAGCGAGTTAAAGAAAAACTGGCATGCATGGATGGGAAACATCGTTTATGTGGAGCACGATGGTGTCCGCTACGATCCGCTTAAAGCAGTCAACGTTCCCGAGGGAAAAGAAGTAATCATCCCTGGAACACAATTTGGCAAAATAAGCATAGAAGCTGCTGAACAACTGATGAATCATAGAGAGTTGTTCCAATACGGTTTGAACTCAGATTATCTCCCTCCTGGATTCGCGCTGGTTCCTGATCCGAGTGATTCAGAGAGCCTGGTGTTGCATTTTGATAGGAACGCTGCTGCAAACGTTAGTGTCATAGCACCTCAACTGCAAGAACATACGTCCCTAAAACCACCCTCAGCAGATGTTTTTGCTGAAATGCTCCTTACATTAAAACCAAATGAAAATGCACGGGATGAGCTTTTGTTGAAACAATGGAACGCACTCAATAGTTCCACCTATTCAAGAGAAGCTATTTTTGAGTTCCGAAGTCAATTTCCTAAATTGTTAATGCTGAATACAGCTCAACTGGATCAGGTATTCAATCTGTGTAATGCAGAAGGTACATTCAATGCTAAATTGCTGCATTACATTATGCAGAATACACAACGCACCGATTCACTTTTTAAAGGAAATGTGAACAGAACAGAAGACAACTCTGTTGCCCTGGACACTATAATTAAACAATTTCACGGTTCAGAAGAACTAGCCAAAAACTATATTGAGTTATCTCATGATATCTCAACTGCTGCTCCTGATAAAAATCCACATATTCTCTTGGCACTGTTAGCAGATAATCCTGAATTAAAAGGTCAAGTAGAAAGCTGGGCTAAGCAGCTGTCCTTTGATAACCAACAGATGAATGCACTACTCCAGGTGTATACTGAGTACTCAGGAGCAGGATTATCAAAATTATTCTCAGTATGGAACGATATAGATATAAGTTTACTAAAAGAATTAAACAATACCCTCTTCAAAAAAACAGACTCATTTGTTCCCATGTTTAAGAACGAAAAAATGCAAGAAGCATTAAAAGTTCTTAGTGGAATTAGTCAGGATAAAAACAAATATGCATGGTGGTCCAGATTGTTGGCACAACATGCTTCTGCTGTGGGTTATGATAGTTTGCCCGAACTCGTAAGTGCTTTTAATTCATTTGCCAAGCAAATAGATGACATGCACTTAACCTTTTACCCTGACGTATCATTCAACGATGTCAAAAGCATGCCGACTGCATTGGGTCGAATGCTGACGATACTTAAGAATACAGCTCCTGTAGACAGGGCGGAGCAATGGAAAGAAATAACGTCCATTTCATTAGAACCTAATGGCGCAGTACGAGAATTTACTCGACAGGAACAACTGGGTAAACAGGGAAAACTCCAGCCATTTGTTATCCCTGAAATGAGAGTTACTCCCCTTGAATACTCAGCTACTGATTATTCAACAAAAGGGAAATGGAAAACCATTGCGAAACAAGACAACCTGGCTGAAACGCGAAAAGAATTTTATCGCTATATCGCTCACCAGAAAGATCGTTTGCCTTTGAAATTTTATCAAGAAATGGATGCCAAAATTGTATCATCAAAATGTACTGATACAGAAAAAGCACAATTATTTGCTTTACTGGCAGACAGCACAACGGGTTTAACCAATACAGAATTAACCAGCAACATCGAGCAAGCAAAAGAAGATTGGAATCATATTGTTAATAGCTTAAACGATATACCTTTGCCTCTTATTTTAAAAGTACTTGAAAGTAAAATCAGAAAAGAACTTGTCGAGCGGTTATATGATTTAGGCAACGCACCTGCATTGCCTGTGTTAAAAAAACTACTGGATTTAATCAGTTCAGCCTTAAAGATTGAAGGCAGCTACCTCCAGGCAAAAAGCGAATTAGAAACAAAAGCTCAGCGTCTTGATAAAACGTGCTTTATTCTTGGGAGAATAACCGCTCTTTTCGGGGATTCAATCTATTCCGGTATGAGATTCTACACAGACACCACCTATAAAGAACCCGGCGAATCAATATTTTATCGGCACTTGGATACAGCAGTAGCACTTATTAACGGGCCTATGAACATAGGTTTCGATGACAACGAATACGGTAAAAAAATACTGGCGCTTATTAGTACTTTCGGGTTAGCAAATGGTGACAAAGAACAAAACCAAGCCAATGCATATAAAATTAGAATGATCTTCGATGCCGGGTTAGCAACCAGTAATGGGGCTGTTAATAAAGCACTGGATATGCTTCAATCTATGGATAAAAATGGTCCTCCACCATTAACGCCAGATAATTTGTATCTGTTTCTGAGTGCGTTTGCTGAGAAGTACATTAGTTCCAGAGACACCGCCCAAATTCAAAATGTGGTAAAACAACATTTTGAGGGTTACTTTCCGGATAACTATTTTAAATTACTGCAAGCAGAAGGAATACCTGAAGAGGCACAACAGCTACTCAATTCTAAATTCAGTGAGAATGAAAATGAGCGTAAATCAATTGAACAACTACTCTCTCATTATACTGAACCAGGTGACTCACTACAGTATTTGGATGTCATCAAAAAGCTTATAGCCATTACCCGGGATTTATCAAAATCAGAGCGTGAAACCTTTTTACAAAAATTAAATACTCCAGTACTTCTGGAACAAACTACTATAGATGATTTGACTCAGCTTTTAGAAGGCATTAAAAAAAGCGGCGCCCCAAATGACTTTTTGTTCTTCCTTAACAAGGCAGAGCATTTCCAGGGGAATGTACATGGTTTAATGCAAAAGTCTCAAGTTTATTTGAATACAATTCTGCCTTCAATGGATCAAACGAAGAGCAAAGTAGTATCCAAAATGGACTCTCTGAATCTCGTTATCGATCTGCTTTTATCAACAGATCCTGCAAAATTAGGCTCTGCACCTGAAGTTACGCGCCCTGATGATAACGATTATCTTGATTTTCAAAGGCAACTTGCTGTGTCACCTGACAGCGCAGATCCCAAACTTCTTGAAACACAAATTCAAACATTTATTGACAAGAATCCTGGGGCAAACAATCTTATTGCGCTCAAGAATTTACGCGACCATTTGCAAGAATTCAACAGACCCGAACCAGTTGATGCCCAACCGGAGCAGATACAACCTGTTGAGCAAAGCAATCCTGTCATAAGAACGGTGAAGGCAGTTGGTGGAGCTTTTAGTCGGGCAGTTGGTGGACTGTTTGGCTTTATGTATAAAACAATAGCTGGTGCCAAATCTGAGGAGACCCCAGTTGAAGACAGTCAAGAACAACAAATTCAACCTGTAACAGCTGTTGTCAAAAAACCTAAAACATTTGACACTGATTTGTTAACTAAAGCCAGTTCTGAACTCACAACAATTATTGAAAAACGAAAACAATTCGATCAGGTTTTTGCTGATTTATTTAAGAGCATCAATCAGGCAGCCGAACATTATCCTGGTGATAAAACCACGATTATTAACTATCTGAGACATTTTCTTTCTAATAATTACTCAGAACAGGATCAAATCGTTTTTTCATGGAATAACATTAACTTACTCAAAGATGAATTCATTGCTCTGGACGATCCTGATATTGTTCGCTCTCTATGCAATCACTTCAGTAATGAGGATGGAGAATTTACTCATGAATCACTCTTAAAATTATTGTCATCAAAAGAATATTCAGCATTTCCCAAAGAAGATAAAAAATTATTTTTAAATCTGTTAACTTCATTAATTAACAACGATAAACCCTGCACTCTTGATGAACTTAACAGTTTAATGGCTCGCTGTACCGATAAGGATAAAGGTCCAGTTCTTCTTCAAACTTTAAAAAACATCTATCAATCAGCACCATACCCTACTCTTGAACAGTTTCAAGAATGGGAAGACAATTGCCCAGAGAATGTTGATTTAGCGCAACATCTGGCTGAATGCTATGCACGGTTTGATAAAGCGCCTTGTGCACGAGAAAGTGTTAATGGATTTGACCTGGAATATGCAAAAGTTCAGGCAGCTCAAATGGGTGGAGTAGCCTACAGCGATGAAGAATTAGAAGCACTTGATAAAGAAGTTACGGCAGTAAAAAAATTATCTACTGATGAGATCAAAAATGAACTGCTGAGTCTAAGGAATAAAACTAGAGAATTAAGCACAGAACGTCTTGTTGCATTATCTGCTGAACTGATGCATCGCACTAAAGGTATGCCAGCCCTTTTTGATGAGAAAGGAAGGCAAAAACTGGGACGCTCTTTTGAAATTCATACAACCCAATATTTAGCAATTCACTCCATGCTAAAATCGGGTACTCACGTGACGAGCGAAATAGGTACCGGTGAAGGCAAGTCACGTATTATGATGCTCACGAATTTATGCCTATATGCACAAGGAAAGACAGTTGACTTCGTCACAGCTGATGTGCAACTGGCAACACGAGATTACTTGTCCTTCAGATCACTGTTTCAATCTCTGGGCGCCAAAACAAACCTGATTTATCAAAATACTCCGGCAAATGAATATGCTCTTGACGGTATTAATTTCTCTGATGCAGCCAACTTAAGTTTATTCCGTAATAAAGCACGAAGTGAAGGTAAAGCGCACCTCGTTATTGCTGAAAATCCTGAAGACAGAGCCATGACGCTGGACGAAGCAGATCGAACTTACTTCGATATGTCCGATACTCGATTTAATTATTCTGCAATGGCCGATGAAACCATTCGAGACATGCCATGGGCTTATGAGGTACTGGTTGGATTTTTCTCGCAGGATAACCCTGAAATTATGAGGTTATACCAGGAAGATATAGACGCATGTAATCGTTTATTAATACAGTATGCCTATAAAGAAGTGGGACCAGAAAAAGCAAAACGTCTGGAGTCAGTCGCTCAATCTCAACTGGAATCTTGGCAACAATCTGCCTTGACAGCATTAGTACTGGAGCTGGATAAGGACTTTGTGATTAAACCAGATATAGAAATTGAAACAGCGAAAGGCCCGCTGATGGTCAGTGAGGCACGCTTGTTAATCGGTAATCGTGAAGATCGCAGCTCGAAGTTTTCTTTTGGTGTACATCAATGCTTGCATGCGCGTTTGAATATGCTAAAAAACAAACCGGATGCGGCTCAACCTGGTGATGAGCAATTAATAGCACGTTTGAGTGAGTGTGAAAACGACTTTTTTATTGATAATGAAAAGCAAATCATTTATTCATCTACCAGTAAATCCATGATGGATGAATACGAAGAAGGTACGGTCTGTGCTGTTTCAGGAACAGTAGGTTCAATAAGGGAACAAGAAGAAGGAACAGCCTTATACGGAAACAGTAAAGCCAATGAAGAAATGCGTTTTATTTCGGTTCCAAGGCATAGAGGATTAAATCGAATGGATTACCCTCTTTACCTAGCTGCTAATAAGCAATCGCAACAAGAATTGTTTGCTCAACAAATACGTGAAGCACGAGCAGCCAATCAGCCTGTCGCGATCATTTGCGAAAATGATATAGAAAGTCAGGCAATGATGGACTATTTACAATCAATTTTCCCAAATGATCCCGCTATGGTTCGTATCAGCTCACAAACAAGCTCAACTGATGAAGCAGAGCATATAGAAAACCATGCCGGGCTTCCTGGAATGGTTACTGTATCTACAGGCATGATAGGTCGAGGAACAGACATCCCCTTAAAAGGTCAGGCTTCCGAACATGGATTAAAAGTACTTGTGAATTATTTACCACGTGAACGTGAGCTGAATCAAATAATAGGCCGTGCCGGTCGGTTTGGTGCAGAAGGAGATACCCGTATAATTCTTAATAAAGTAGATTTGAAAAAACTATTCGGAAAATCAAGTCTCAATGATGGTTTTTATACAGCTACAGAAGCTTACATCAAGCAACAACATGCCATTATGGATAGAAAAGCGCAGGTTGAACGTATAATAAAATTTACGGTTGCTGATTTCAGACGCGATTTAACCAATAATTATTTTGACCAATTTTTTAATGAAGTGGTTCCCCATCAACAACCACAGCTTAGTGCTCCATGGAAAAAATTCTTTGATGAAACGGATAAGAAATGGACTGAAACATGGCAAGCTATTAAAGGCGAAATGGATAATGTAAATCCTGATGTCCATGTCATTAACAAACATCTTGATAACTATCAAAAGGTAGTTCAGGCAAAATGGAATGACTTAAGAGATGAAACCAAATTATTGAATGTTACAGGCAAAACAATGGACTCCCCTGCCGATGTGTTGAAATCTGATATTGGCCCCTTGGCTTTGTCAGAGAAATCAAAAACCATATTGGCCGGATTCAGGCCTGAACGAATTGCTCCATTAAAAACGGCTGTGTATGAAAAATACGATCCAGCACACGATGGTAAGGCAGTATTATATACTCGACCCTTTGAAAAACTCCGTGCTGTCTTCCGAGGAGAGCGTTCTCTGTTTGCTGATTTTAACGCCTGGATGGATAATCGCGGAATATTGTTTCCTAATCTTCGTGCCTGGTGGAATGGACATATGACCTTTGGACAGCTTTTATTCGGTGGTGCAACGAAAGACAGCGTAATTATCTCTGATAAAGGCCGGGAGATAAGAGCAGAACAAGCTCCGCCTAAGATGACCAATAATGGTGGACCTTCTGCACTGGTTGCCGGTCTTGGAGTAAAAGCGGTACCGACTACGAAGACTACTGACCTGGACAACGACGTTCAGAGCGAACTGTCATCCACTGCTGCTGTGGCTAAAACATCAGTAAGGTCCATAACAGAACCAACTGATATACCACCAGTGCATGAACATGAACCAGAATCACAGAGATCGTTAACACATTGAATAAAATGAGTGCTTGGTTATAATGAGCAAATAAGGTTTAACACTTTATGTACCTAAATAACAGGACTTTTCTATGAAAGAAACAATCATAAAATTAGCACAAGATGGGAATGAATCTACCTTGTTGGAATTACTGGTAGGTACTCGCTTTTATTATGATGCCATCAAAGAGGCAGCTAAATTTAATCATACCCTGCTTGTAAACAAACTATTTAAACAGTTAAACTTTGATCCATACAATGTAGTAAGCATGAGTATTGGCCAACTGGCTTTGCTTAATAATGCACTTGAAGGGTACACATCCGGTTTACATTTTGATCATGTAAAACAGATGGTGTCTTTGGGCGGCAATATTTTTTACGGTTTAAATGCATTGGTATCAGAGGACCTCTTAACCAAAGAAAATGCCTTAAAGCTTATTGATTGTGCTAAAGATGAAGTACAAAAAACCGCATTATGCGACAGAATTGAACAAACTTTCGACATACCCTGTCATCAGGGTACAGAACCATCTGAAATCAGGGACACTTCCGTTAGAGTAAATCATTAATCTGCTGTGCCGCAATACTATTAAGTACTGTGGCAAGGCGACATCCCGCCAACGCTATTTGCTTTTGAGATATATTCTGAGCTTCCAATTGATATCGTTTACCAGGAACTCTATTCTGAGCAGTCTTGTAGACCTTGCTTAAGGCAAGTTGATGCGATTGATTGATCCATTTTCTGGGATTAATTTTTTTAACTTCATTAGAACAGGCCCAATTATGTTCCAATTGACGGGCTTTATTTTTTATCTGAAAAGACTTACCTTGTCCGGTCAGACTTCCTGCTCCATTGTCCCAATACTTATGTAAATTATCACCAATTGAATTATGGGCTAATGGAAACAGGTTTCCTCCCAAATCTCCTTTTGGAAAATGCTTACTGACTTTGGTAACGGTATGTAGGGGTTGGTGTACATCACCAATTAAATGAGTCAGTATACGAAGGCTTAGGCCTTTGTCAGCCAGACTTGATTTATCGGAAGACAAAACTTTTATTGCCTGCTTGATACCCCATAAAGCATTCACTTCCTGTACAGGAGGAAGCGGTGTTTCATCTAGTGAAAAGGGTTTGTCCATATAATGCAATGAATCGAACCAATGAACATCATTTGCTCGTATCGCATCCAACCAGGTAGCTGCCTGAATAAAACTGGATGCTGATCCGCTTAAATTATTATAAGCACTAGTATATTTATTACACATTTTTTTTGCCGCAGGGGATAAATTGTCGTAAGCGATTTGAGCGACCAATTGATGTCCAATAGCATTCCATGCAAAGCCAATACAACTATTGAACACCAGAACAAATGTGATAATTATTCGCATTGTAATTAACTCAGATAAGGGGACCATGCCGGCTCTTGAACGTCACCCTCACGAGCAGGAAGCTTCATTCGTATTCTACCGTCTATAGAAACAATGCCTAATACCCCTTTATCCTGAATTCGTGTCGCATAAAGAACCAATCGACTGTTTGGAGATACTGAGGGAGATTCATCCAGACCAGAGAATGTCAGGCTGGCAATTGGACCACCTGAAGCATTTTGCAAACCAATATTAAAATTACGATCGTCTCGATGCAGCATCACAATGTTTTTCATATCCGGTGTGAATGATGCACGAGCATTATAATTTCCTTCAAAGGTTACTCGGCTTACCTGTCCATCAGCAAGTGATAAACGATAAACCTGAGGAGATCCCCCTCTTCCCGACGTAAACAGTAAACTGCGTCCATCCGGTGCAAAGCGAGGCTCTGTATCAATGGCATCACCAAAAGTGAGTTGTTTCATTGAACCAGAACTTAAATCAATACTGTAAATTTTGGGCGTGCCGGTCTTGGATAAAACAACTGCTAATTGGCGTCCATCGGGCGACCAGGCAGGTGCACCATTAATTCCAGGGAAACTGGTGATTAGACGACGCTGGCCTGATTCAACAGAAACAGTAAATATCTGTGCGCGTTTCTTTTCAAAAGAGACATAAGATATTGATCGGCCATCAGGAGACCACGAAGGAGACATTATCGGTTCGGAGGACACCAGCAAACTTTGAGGATTATGTCCATCTGCATCTGCTACCTCAAGTGAATAACGACTTCTTTGTCCGCCTCTTTGAACGGAAATGTAAGCAATGCGAGTAGAAAATATTCCGCGCTCACCAGTTAACTTCTGATACACTTCATCACTAATGTGATGTGCCAGTGGCCTGATCTCGTTAGCGCCTATCTGGTATGTTTTGGTAAGAAGGACATTCCCATTTGCAACCGCATCAGCAAGAGTAAAGCTGACTTCATAACGGTTACCCACTCTATTCACTCGACCTGTAACGACACTATCAGCACCCAGTTGGCGCAATACACCAATAGAGGATTGAGAATTGGCACCTTGTGGGCCGGAAACAATTTTAAATTGCCCCGACAGCGTCAAATCGTTTTCAATTACATGGGATATTTCTTCTGCGCCAGCATCTGATCCAAATGAATTAATCGCAATAGGTAAGGCAGAATTAATACCCTGAGTAAGTTCCAGATCCAGAGCATAAATCTGACTGGTACATAACATGAAAATAAGTGTTATCAATCGGTTAATCACGAGTTTTATCCCCTAACTTGTTCTGGTCGAACGGTTAAACTGATTTCACGAAACAAATTAAATGTTTCTGCGTCTGTTGGTACAGGAAGCGGTGATGCTTTATATATTGCTGTTTGTGCGGATCGGTCCAAAAGCGGATCGCCACTGCCACGAGTTAAAGTGACTTCTAACACTGTTCCATCAGGAGCAAGCCGAATTCGGAATTGGCTTGACATACTGCTGTCAGCATTTTCTGGTAAAATCCAGTTTTTACCAATCGCATTAACAATGAGTGCTTTATATTTATCAACTTCTCCGGCGATACGCGCCTGATTTTCTGCATTTTGTGCTGCTTGTTGCGCAGCCGCTGCCTCCGATTGTTTTTTTCGCTCCATATCCGCTTTTGCTTGTGCAGCACGTGCCTGATCGGCTCGAAGTTTCTCTGCTTTTGCTTGTTCTGATTTTAATTGCTCTGCTTTGGCTTTTTCTTCCAGTTTTTTCTTATTCAACTCTGCGAGCTTTTTTGCTTCCAGTGCTTGCTGCTTTACCAAAGCTTCTTTCTGTTTTTTTAGTTCTTCGATTCGTTTTGCTTCTAGAGCCTTTTGTTCAGCAAGTTCTTTTAAACGCTTCTTTTCTTCCTCTGCTTGCTTTTTACGTGCAATTGCAATTTTATTAGCCTCTTCCTTTAGCTTGGCAAGATGCTGTTGTTCTTTGATTCGTTGTTGTTTTGCGGCTTCAGCCTGACGTTTAAGCTCATTTTGGTGTTTTATTTCAGCTCTTTGCTTTTGTTCACGTTCCTGTTTTAATCGATTCACGGTATCCATTATTTCTTTATTATCAACACTCACTGCTTTTACCGCTTCCTGTTGCGGAACATTTGCCACAGGAAGCTGCATACCGGGAGTGGTTTTATGTTCAGCAGTTAACACGGGGCGCTGAGTTGATGAATCAGTCAATAATAAAATCACTAAAAAAAGATGAAGTGTTACTGCTGAAATGAATGCGTTACGATAACTGTTTGTGCCTATCATGCTTGACCCTCTGAAGGTTCATCCGATGAGTCAGTTAATAATCCAACTTGTTCTGCACCCGCCTGCTTGAGTAATGCCATTGCCTGAACAACTTTACCGTAAGCGACCCCTTGATCTCCCTTGACTAATACATTGAGCTTTTGACCCGATTGTTTCGCGAGCTCTAATTCTGCAGCAACCCGCACCACCAGCGCTTGAGCCTCTATTGGATCCGCAGGAGTACTGCTGATATTCAGGAAATAGGTACCTTGCTGGTTTACAGATACAATAATAGGTTCTCTGTCAGTTGGTTGCAGATTTTGGCTGGCTGCCTTGGGTAAGTCAACGGTCACTCCTTGAGTCAACATAGGCGCAGTAATCATAAAGATAACTAACAAAACCAACATAACATCAATATAAGGTACAACATTGATTTCTGAAATAGGACGGTCACGTTTGGTTTTTGCTTTAATCATTTGAGAATTATCCTCTTGAGGTACCCGATGTTTGTTGCTCAATCAGGGAAATAAGCTCTTCCTGGAATAAATCGAATCGGTTTAACAAGGTATTTGCTCGAGTAGTATAACGGTTGTATGCAATTACCGCAGGAATCGCCGTAAATAATCCAAGTGCAGTGGCAACCAGTGCCTCAGAAATACCAGGAGCCACCATGGCAATCGTAGCCTGCTGTGCATGCCCCAAAGCCTGGAACGAGGTCATGATCCCCCATACAGTGCCAAATAATCCGACATAGGGGGAAATAGAACCGACAGAAGCAAAAAAGGGTAAATGCTGCTCTAGTTTTTCGGCTTCTTTTGCATGGCTGATTTGCATAACCCGCTGAATTGGTTCAATTGCCACAGTTCCCTGCTTCCTAGCGCGAACAAACTCTTTAAATCCCGCATGAAATATTGCGGCCATTCCCTGATTTTCTTCAGAGTTGCTGTCGACATCAGCATAGAGTTTGCTTAGATCACTGCTGTCCCAAAACCTTCTGTTAAATGCATCAGTCAGTTGTTTCTTTCGGTTAAAAAACCATGCTCGTTGAAATATTAATGTCCATGATACGATCGATGCAGTGAGCAAGATGAGCATTACTGATTTAACGACCAGACCCGCCTGCATGAAATACATCAATACATTTGCTTGATTTCCCACTTTTTATCTCCAGTATCGAAGTTTTTTGTTATTCATTTCGTGTTGCAAATAAGTCGGGAAGTCGTTTTGGTTTTAAAAGACCATCAACACAGACTACTTTAATATTTGCCTCACAAATTAAATTGTTGTCTTCATTGTGTATCGTTTGATTAAACACGAAACTGCATTTATTTTGTTCACTAATTTGTGTTGATAGAGTCAATAAATCATCCAATCGTGCCGGGTACAGATATTTTATATTCAACTCACTAATAGCAAAAAGAACATTCTCATTCATCAGTTCGCTTAACAATAATCCGTTATGCCGCAACATTTCTGTTCTGGCTCGTTCAAAATAACGCAAATAATTTGGATGATAAACAATTCCCATATAATCCACGTCTTCAGCATAGACTCTTACACTGCTTTGATGTTTCGTTATATGATTCATTCATACTTCCTGTTGTTGTATCACTTCCAGGCCAAAATGCTGATACGCTCTGGGAGTCGCCATTCTACCGCGTGGAGTGCGCATTAGGAATCCTTGTTGTATTAAAAAAGGCTCTAAAACATCCTCAATAGTCCCTTTTTCTTCTCCAATAGCTGCTGCAATGCTGTCAACGCCCACCGGACCACCATTAAAACGCTCAATAACGGCTAACAGTAATTTTCTGTCCATCAGATCAAAACCATGTTGATCTACCTCCAACATTTCCAATGCTTTTTGGGCAATATCAAGGCTAATTATGCCACGCCCTTTAACTTCTGCATAATCTCGAACCCGCCTTAATAATCTATTAGCAATTCGTGGAGTCCCCCTTGAGCGCATGGCAATTTCTCTGGCACCCTCGGGTTCTGTCACCACATTCAATAATTCTGCAGATCGCGTGACAATTTGGGTTAGCGAATCTATAGAGTAATATTCAAGTCTCTGGACAATACCAAAACGGTCTCTTAATGGGGAAGTAAGCAATCCTGCCCGGGTTGTAGCTCCGATCAAAGTAAAAGGTGGCAGCTCCAGTTTTATTGAGCGCGCAGCCGGTCCCTCTCCAATCATAATATCGAGCTTATAATCCTCCATTGCAGGATAGAGAATTTCCTCTATTACAGGACTAAGTCGATGAATTTCATCAATAAAAAGAACATCATTCTGTTGAAGATTGGTTAATATCGCTGCAATATCTCCAGCGCGTTCGATAACAGGACCTGATGTCTGGCGAATATTGACACCCATTTCATGAGCAATAATATTGGCCAAAGTTGTTTTACCCAAGCCCGGCGGCCCAAAGATCAGCACATGATCCAATGCATCTTTTCTTCTTTTAGCTGCATCAATGAATATCTGCATCTGAGAGCTTACTGCATCCTGCCCAATGTATTCCTTTAGACTTAAAGGACGAATTGCCCGATCTATTGCTTCTTCAGAGGCAATACTCTGGGTACTGATTAAGCGATCACTTTCCAGCATAAGAGTCTTATTAGATTCACCCGAATTGAAAACATTTTAACATAGGTTTTTTTAATATCAGCTTTCTTTTATTAATTATTTCGTAATCAGCCACCAATCAGGATTAAGCGAGGTTATTGCCGATTATCTTTTAAAATAACATCACATCGTCTGTTTTGACACCTAATGCCTGACAAAAGTTCAATGACTCGTGCAATCACACGGTGATTATCTACCCTGACAAGGGTATTGATGCGGCCATAGATTGTTGAGTTGACACTGCATTGAATCGTTCTTGCCAACTCAGGATTACATTGCGTTTTAAAATAGTATCGGTTTGTCGATGTGGCAATGATGCCATATTTTTTTAAAAGCGTTCCAAATGGAATATTTGAACTCGTGATTTCGCCAACAAGTTCCTGAGGTAATTCCTTAAAATCGATTGTGATAAACGCCAGTTCCGCAATGAGCGACTCATTTAGTTCCTGAGCCATTTGTGGGTCATTACGCTGTTTATTCGAATCCAATAGCATCGTAATCAAACGAGAGTAGGTATGGCTACCCTGATTTTGATGAGCTTGTATGACACGAATAATTGCCTTTCTTTTATAATAGTTTTCAAGAGCCGGGGTTAATAATTGCTGCGTCAATAGGTCATTATAAGGTGCTGGCAAATGTTCTTGATTGATCTTTTGACTATTCCAATCACTCGTGTTCAAAAGCGAAGAAAACACATTCAGCTCACGCTGAATACTGTGGGGAGCCGATGGCTCTGATGTGGCATTCACACACTGTATTGTGCTAACCATCAATATTGAAATTAGAAAAAAATGAAACTTTCGATGCATGATATGTCCTTTTACCTAATGATAATTACTCTCACAAATGGAGAGAGCTACCTGCATTTATAGCTCAACCGCAGAACAATGACTTATAATCCTGATTCAGTTTATCAACAATTAATTATAAATTGCCTGTTCCGTATTTTTAGTTCATATTAATGTCTGTTACAAAAGTTCTGTAACTCCTGACTTAATTTAAAAATTTCATGATTATAGGATATTTAATGACCCCTACTGTTTATCTAAGCAATCAATTTATTCAACCAATTTTACCCCTTCTACTCCCCGAATGGCAGGTTATATCAGGTTGGGAGGAAAAATCTCACCTCGATAAAATAAAGGTTACAGCCTTGGCAACCACCGTCTGGGATCGCATCGATGAATCGTTCTTGTCTCAATTCCCAAATTTACAATTCATCAGCCACCTGGGTATAGGCACTGATAATATAGACAAAAACTATTTAAAAAAATACCAAATTACCCTTGTATCACAACCCCATGCAGGCGTTCACGATACCGCAGAGCTGGCAATCACATTAATGTTATCTTTGTCCAGAAAAATTATTGCGAACGATCGCTATACTCGTGCAAACCATTGGATTGATGGGAAGCCTCGATTTCTGGGAAACCATGTCTCTGGAAAACGATTGGGGCTGGTTGGTTTAGGCCAAATTGGGCTAACAATAGCTAAATTTGCTGATGCCCTGAACATGAATATTGCCTATACTGCGCGAAATAAGAAAGAATGTGCGTATTATTACTATCCTGATGTCAAAGCCCTCGCCAGTAACAGTGACATTCTCATACTCTGCTGTTCGGCCAATGCGGATTCACATCATCTGATCGATAAAACGGTTTTGGAACATTTAGGCCCACAGGGTTATCTTATTAATGTTGCCCGAGGAAGCATAGTCGATCAAAATGCCCTTATTGACGCGCTGACCAATAATATCATCGCCGGGGCTGGACTGGATGTATTCAGCAATGAACCAGAAGTTCCCCTGAGATTGCGTCAATTGGATAATGTGATTTTATCACCCCATATGGGTAGTTCGACTCGAGAGAATTTGAATAGCATGTTTCAATTACAAGCACAGCAGTTAAATCACTACATGGAGAGTGCTTCTTCTCAAAGAATCGCAATAGATAGCCCCGTTTAACTTTAATGTAACATCGACTCAATAATAAAGGACTATTATGACCACAACTTATATTCTCAACACCAACGATAAAGCAAGGGATCGCCTTTCGTTACAGCATCAACTCTATGCACAAAGCAGTAAAAACCTGATTCAGGAGGCTGGAATCAAACAAGGAATGAGCGGACTTGAAATTGGCTGCGGATCAGGAGCGATGACTCTTGAATTAGCCAAACTGATTGGACGCGAAGGATCTCTTCTCGCGATTGATTTAAGCCAATCACAACTGGATTATGTTCAAAATATCACCCGTGATTACTCTACAGTACGATTCAAGTTATGGGACGTTAATCACCTTTCAGATCTGGGCGAACAATTTGACTTTATATATTGCCGCATGGTACTTCATCATGTTGCAGATGCTCATTCAGTAATAGATCATATGGGGCAATGCCTGAAGCCAGGCGGTATAATCATTTGCGAGGAACCGTCTATATTTGACTCAACTTTTTGTTATCCGCCTTCCAAAGCATATGAGCAGTTTACTCAGTGGGTCAGAGCGTGTTTCGCAAAGAACAATCGTGATTATGAAGTGGCGCACCGTCTCGAACAGGAATTTGAATCATGTCATCTTTCAGTCACACATCATTCACTTTACCAACCCTTACTGAGAACAGCTCAAGAAAAATTGATTTACTCAATGGCATTAAACGATCTCATGCCCCAACTCATCGATATGCAGATTGCATCACAAGAAGAGATTGATGCCTTATCCCACGAACTAATCAATTTAGCTCAAACAGGAAACACCATGACCTGGATTCGGATGCATAAAATTATCGCTAAATTAAATTGATTTCAGTTTCTATTGGGCTATTCGGTTGAGTCTCTATTAAACCTGAATAGTCCAATAGTTCCAGCATTGAGATCTTTTTACCCGGCTACATTCTTATTTCGCCTTTCCACAAAATTAGTCACCAGCTTCCTTGCTCTATGAATTCGAGATCGCACTGTTCCAATCGGACAATTTAACTCTTGCGCAATATGCTCATAAGTGCACCCCTCAAAGACATGCATTCCGTAGCAAAGCCGTAAGTCCTCTGATAATTGAGAGACAGCAGACTCGATTTGATCTGTGATCTCAGTCGTCATTAGTTGATGCTCAGGTGAATTGTAAAATGAGGAATATTGTTCATCAACGAAATGAGCTTCAGAATCCAGACGCAAACTGGCTGAACGATAATAATTTTTAATCGTATTTTGAGTGATTTTATAAAGCCAGGTGGAGAACTGGCTCTTATCTTTAAAAAAATGCAAATTTCGGTACACTTTAAGTAATACTTCCTGAGCCAAATCTTTAGCATACGCCTGATCATTAATATAAAAATAAATAACTCGTTGCACTTTATGATCATATCGCTCAAGCAGTTGATTGTACGCGACAGAATTTCCATCTCTAGCCAGCTCAACTAAATACTCATCAGTATAAGCGTTGTCTCTATTCATAATATCCTCTTTAATCCTTTATACAATGCTTATCATGAACATAAAATAACAGTATGATTGAAGATTGGTCTTATAATTATCCATTTTGTATAATTATATACTATCTATTTGAAGATATATGATGAAGTTGTCGTAATTGATGTTCTGGAATCTGATCATTAAATAAAATAAATAATTTCTTTTTATCCAGAATGGATATTTGAATCAGTTGAAATAAGGTATTGTGGATGATAATGCGAAGCTCATCACAATCCTCTGTAACTCCATTTTTTGTTGTGATATACCATTTTTTGTTGCGGTAAATCATCGCAATAATGAAATTACTTGGATTTTTATTGATGAACTCCGGTATCATGTATATCGAAAGAGCAGCGCTTAAAGCCAGTTTGATGAGACTGAATAAAGAAGAATAAATAATTAAAGCCACTGTAAGAAAATATAAAATTAAAATCAAACGAAAATAAACTTTTGATTTAGTGGGTTTAAGTATTATTTCTGATGATAGTGACAATTTCATTTAGCTCAGCATCTTGTGGATCGGTATGTCCCATAAACCACGAAAATAATTCAGGATCCGTACAACTCAATAACCGATCAAACAACTTGAGTTCATACTCACTCAACAAATCCAAACCATGTTCCAAAAAACGCTGCAAAATAAGATCCAGCTCCAGCATACCGCGTCGGCAATGCCAGGTAATCCTCGCCCTTTCTCGTGAATCAAGCATGAAATATCTCAAAAATAGTAGTTGATTGTATTGTTATCATTATTGAATCTTAAATTCTAAAATGACTCTAAAATTATCCGTGCTGATGATACACTACTCGAATAATAAACGGAAACTTTGATATAACCATGAGCTTATTCCAAAATCACACTATAAATAATCGAATTTTGACAACAAACACTAATAATTGCCCTATTGAGCCACTTAAAAACTACTTTTTTGATTTATCATATCTTGGTTTAATCCAAATGGATGGAGAAAATGCCGTAGATTTTCTTCAAGGCCAATTAACCTGTGATTTAAACGCAGTATCAGACATACAAATGATACAAGGTGCACAATGCAACCTAAAAGGCCGCATCCTTTCACTTATGGATGTCATCAAATGGAATGGAATTAAATTAATTCTTCCCCAGGATATGATTGAGGCTACAGCTATTTCATTGAATAAAACGGCTCAACTGTCCAGAGTAACTCTAAAAGAATGTAATGAATTCAAAATTGCTGGATTTTATTTACAAAATTCTCAGGACATTGTACCTGATACCGATTTTTTCCCATCTGAATTCTACGCACTGTCTTATACGTCCAATTATTGCTATTACCACTTAGGTGATGGGTTTTACCTATTCATAGTGCCACAGAATGAATTCATTAATTTATCTGAATTATTTAAAGAGCGAGATCAGTATTTAGGCTCGATGACTTGGCATACCCTAAGATTAATGCACAAACAAATCGATATATATCCTGAATCCAGAGGACTGTTTCTACCTCATAGACTGGGTTTACATGAAACAAAATACATCAGCTTTAACAAAGGATGCTATAAAGGACAAGAAATTATAGCCAGAACGCAATACCGTGCGACTATAAAACATGAATTAAAAATCTTTATTATCCATACAGATGACACGATTTACTCAGGCCAAAAATTATTTCATTGCACTGATGAAATTGAAATTGGAGAATTAATCGATTATTCCAATTTAGGTACCAATCGATATTTGATCGCAGTAAGCATGCTTAAAGAACCCTTCGTCTCAGTTCGGTTTGAAGGTCAAAACAAAGAGGTTAGGCTTGAAATACCTACTATTTAAATATGTATACAGCAAACTGCATCGATAAACTGTGGCAATAAAACTAAGTGTAAGTGATACACACCGAAGTTCCTTAGCTTTGCTCAAGGAATACCGAACACCAGCGTAAATTCATAAGATCCCGCGGTCGAAGCCGCGGGAATTCGGGGGAAGTGCGAGCAAGAGATACACGCCAAGGTTCTGCGGTTTTGCTCGCGGAATCCAGAACACCAGCGTAAATTCATAAGATCCCGCGGTCGAAGCTGCGGGAATTCGGGTGAAGTGCGAGCAAAGGATACACGCCAAGGTTCTGCGGCTTTGCTCACGGAATCCAGAACACCAGCGTAAATTCATAAGATCCCGCGGTCGAAGCCGCGGGAATTCGGGGGAAGTGCGAGCAAGAGATACACGCCAAGGTTCTGCGGCTTTGCTCGCGGAATCCAGAACACCAGCGTAAATTTATTAGATCCCTTAGTCCCACCGCGGGAATTCGAAGCATGGTATTTGCTAACAACTCTACCGAATTCCCGCGGCTTCGACCGCGGGATCCATTGTTCTAGGGCTGTTTTCTGGATTTTGTGGTTAAAACCGTGGGACGTAAACTAGATGTGACCAAGAGACAATTGCAAGCAACCAGGCTAATGCCAAAATATTGATGATCCAGTGTGTCGAGATAAACCGGTTAAAAGATATATAAAATATTCAGCACAGTGCAGCAACAGGAGCGCCCTTCTTACTCGGGATGACGTAACCAAAAGAATATCAGCGTCTGATTTGTCTTATGCTTCTATATCTTAAAATCACAAAATTTACTGCTTTTGTCCCGGTAACATTCGTTTTAATATATTGTTTTTATCAATAAAATGATGTTTCAAAGCGCCAAGAACATGCAGGCAAATAAAAACAATTAAAATCCAGGCAATAACCTCATGTGATTCATTCATAAATTCAGCAAGGGATTTATCTGGTGTTATCCAGGGCAAGGGCATTTTAAAAAGACCAAAATAAGTGGGGATACGATCAGCAGCAACCGACATGATCCAGCCACTCATAGGCATAATAATTAAAAGAACATAAAAACTGTATTGCACGAAACGTGACAATACTTTTTCCCAAGATTTAACTGATTCAGGTAATGGGGGTTTTCCTTTGGCATGAACCCAAATAAAACGAATGAGCATCAAAAATAAAACGGTAATGCCAGTCGATTTATGGAGCATATACGCAGAACCCTGATATTGTTCTGGAATTTCATCTAGAAAAAAACCCATAAACAACATTCCAATAACGATCAGAGCAATACCCCAATGAAACCATTTAGACGTTGCCGAATACCCTGAATCACTTTTGCTTTCCACTAAATCACTCCTTGAATTATAAGTTAAATCAACCAAATGAATCTTAAAAATCCCATGTCATAATTAAATGTCTATGACATGGGATAATAATGATTTAAGACGCTTTTTCTGGTTTTGCATATGCTTGCAATGTGGTCTGCGTTAAATCCAGCAACTCCCTTATCGCAACAAAGAACATCGTGTAATTTAAAACCGTACTGGATTTTAAATCAGTCAGAATAAAACGCCAGCGCTCGATTAAAGCAGCATGAACAGTTCCCCAGGATTCCAACCGGGCTGCAAAATCCTTATTTTTAGCATCAAAACACATAATTCCTGAGGTTAATTGACGCTGTTGCCAATCCAGGTCATCTCGTAGGGCTTCCCTAGATAATGATTCCCAATGATTTTCAGTTGGATGAATAATAACTTGCGTTCTAATCCAGGATAAATCAAGGAACTCACCAATTCCAAAATATATTTCTGCAACTTTTTCAATACTCACATTGTTAGTATGTGCGAGTTCAATAATATCCGTGGCAGCAAATAATCCACGAGTAACTGTTAGTTCATGGGCCAAAGAAGGAGGTACTCCATCCTTAATCCGTTCTTCATACTGTTCTTGATATTGAGCTCGACCATGCTCCCCAAATACAGCAGGCATTGATTTTTTGAATTCAACAACCCCTTTGGAATACAGTTTGATCGTATGACTTACATCTAAAGATCTGCGTTGATTACGTAAAAACCACCGCGTGACTCTTCTTGAAAGACGTACATAAAGCATCATCATATCAATCTGTTGTTGCGCGCTGATTTTTGTTCCCAACTCCTCAATTTGTTTCCAGATGGATTCCAAATCAAGAACTGTACGTGCAATCATATAGGCTCTGACGATAGCAGATACGGGAGCACCAGTCTCATCCTGAAGTCTATACACATAAGTAAAGCCCATTTCATTGACGATAATATTGCTTAAACGAGTAGCAATAATTTCCCGTCTCAATGGGTGATCTTGCATTTGCTTGCTGAATCGCTCCTGCAATGGCTTGGGAAATGAATTAATCAAAATTTCATTCATGTAACTTTCTTCAGGAACATCAGACGCTAGAATTTGCTCCTTTAAGAGAGTCTTACTGTAACACATCAATACAGCAATACCTGGTCTACCCAGACCCTGCCCCATTAATTTACGTTCCGTTAATGCTTTATCATCAGGTAAAAATTCAAGATTACGATCTAATTTACCGGTCCTTTCGAGTTCATTCATATAACGTGACTGAAGCTCCAGCGAACGAAGCGCCTGTGATGCAGACAAGCTAATAGCTCGAGTTTGTAAAAAATTATCTCGAAGTACTAATTTTGACACTTCATCAGTCATTTCACCTAATAACTCATTTCGCTGTTTGGGAGTAAGATCTCCTGAAGCAACAATGGTATTCAGTAAAATTTTAATATTCACTTCTTTGTCAGAACAGTTCACCCCACCTGAGTTATCAATAAAATCTGTATAAACCATTCCGCCATGCAAGGTATATTCTACTCGAGCTAATTGAGTCAAACCCAAATTACCGCCCTCACCAATTACTTTACATCGCAATTGTTTGGCATTCACACGGGTTGAGTCATTGGTTCTATCGCCAACACTGGCATTTGATTCCAGACTTGATTTGACATAAGTACCGATACCACCACTCCAGAGCAAATCAACCTTGGCTTTTAAAATCGTTTTAATCAATTCATTAGGCTCAATTTCTGTTTGCTTTATGCCAAACACTTTTTGCATTTCTGGACTGACAGGAATTGATTTAGCGCTGCGATTGAATACACCGCCGCCCTTTGAAATCAATTTTTTATCGTAATCGGTCCAATTCGAGCGTGGTAAGTTAAATAATCGCTTTCGCTCATTATAACTGATAGCCGCATCTGGATTAGGATCGATAAAAATATGAAGATGGTTGAATGCACCAACTAACTTGATGTGGTTGGATAACAGCATACCATTACCAAATACATCTCCTGCCATATCGCCAATTCCAACAACAGTAAAATCGTTATTGTGAATATCAATATCCAGTTCATAGAAATGGCGTTTAACTGATTCCCATGCTCCCTTGGCTGTGATACCCATTTTTTTATGGTCGTATCCGACTGATCCGCCTGAAGCGAAAGCATCTCCAAGCCAGAAACCGTATTCCAATGAAATAGAATTGGCAATATCTGAAAATGTTGCAGTTCCTTTATCCGCCGCAACGACCAGATAGGGATCATCTTCATCATAGAACACAACATTTTGAGGTTTAACAATATGACCGTCTTTATAATTATCGGTAATATCCAGTAAACCTCGGATAAACAATTGATAGCAGCTAATGCCTTCGGCCATGATTTCTTCACGGGTTCCATTAACTGGTAAATGTTTGGGAACAAATCCGCCTTTAGCACCACTAGGGACAATAACGGAATTTTTAACCTGTTGCGCTTTCATTAAGCCAAGAATTTCAGTACGGAAATCTTCTCTACGATCCGACCAACGAAGTCCCCCGCGAGCAACTTTTCCACAACGTAAATGTACCCCTTCAAAACGTGGAGAATAGACAAATATCTCAAACATTGGATGAGGTTTAGGAACACCTGGAATAATTTTACTGTTTAATTTAATGGATATATAACTCTTGGAATTTCCATTCGAATCTACTTGATAAAAGTTAGTACGAAGAGTGGCATTAATTGCCTGAACGTATTGTCTGATAATTTTGTCTTCATCAAGATTCGAGACGTTATCAAGATCGTTTAAAATTTCAGCGGTCAGATCATTAAAGCGAGATTCTCTTTTATTATTTTCAAGAGGATTACATCGGATTTCAAAGAGTCTCACCAGTTTCTTCGCAATGTTTACATTGTTGTTTAACGCCATTTCCATATAGTCCTGGCTGAATGTAAAACCTATTTGCTTAAAGTATTTCGCATAAGTTCTTAAGATGGCCACTTCACGCCAATTAAGTCCAGCTGCTAAAACGAGTTGATTAAATCCATCATTTTCTGCATCACCAAACCAAACACGGGCAAATGCATTCTGGAATAACTCCTTGATTTCATCGACATTAAATTCAAACTCTTTATTATACTGCATGGCAAAATCGTTAATCCATGTCACTTTGCCATTTTCAAATTTAAGTACGTAAGGTCTTTCACTAATTGCCCTTAATCCCAGGTTTTCCAATATAGGCAATACATCAGATAATGCTATGGTACTGTCATGTTGATAGACCTTTAATCTGAAATTATTCTCGGATTCATCCAGAGGGCGATAAAAATTAATCCCTAAAGGATGTTCAGCGCAAAGACCATCGATATGCTTAATATCATATACAGCAGTACGTGGAGAAAAATTATCCCGATACGATATAGGAAAGGCGTTTTTGTATAATGCAAAATAGGCGTTTGCCTGTTCCTCACCATATGCTTCATGTAAATAATGTTGCAGATCGTCGGTCCATGAACGTCCTACATCAATCAACTTCTGTTCGATTTCCTTCAAATCATATTCTGGGCATTCCTGTGGGTTCACCTTAACAATAAAATGAATACGAGCCAGAACTGATTCCCCGAATAACGTAGAGAATGTAATTTCTTCAGCATGAAAACTCTCTGCCAATATGTTTTGCATGGCATGTCTTAACTCGGTATTAAAGCGATCTTTGGGTACATAAACCAGACACGAAATAAATCGTCTGTATACATCCTTGCGCGCAAACAGTCGAATTCTTTTTCTATCCTGCATGTAAAAAATACCCATAGCAATTTCAAGAAGTTCATCTTCTGAACCCTGAATCAAATCATCCCTGGGTAAGGTTTCAAGAATATTCAGTAAGACTTTTCCTGCATGACTACGTGGATTTAATTTAGAGTTCTCCATAATTAACGCCACTTTATGACGCAAAAATGGGATATGTCTGGGATTGGTGTGATAGGCCGCAGAAGTATATAAACCTATAATTCGCCGCTCTCCAATGACCTGCCCTTTAGAGTTAAATCGTTTAATACCGATATAATCCGTATAGGCATCTCTATGAACGCTAGCCAAAGTATTTGTTTTTGACATGACTAAGATTCGTGGAGATAAGGTTAATTCTCTAGCCTCCGGAGTCATTGCTGAGATACTGCGAGTTGAAGCTTTATTTGTAGATTCCCGTAATACGCCCAGACCGGTTTCAGGAATAGCCTGCAATATGGTTTCTTTACCTTTCTGGATTAATTCGTAATCTCGAATTCCGAGGAAAGTAAAATGATGATCTTCTATCCAGGTCAGAAAAGCTTTGGTTTCTTCAAGCTCGTCAGGATCGACCACCTTGGATACGTGATCCAGTTCTTTGATTGCTTCCCTGACTTCAGCTCTCATTTTTTCCCAATCTTCAAACACAGCCCTATTATCGTCTAGTACTCGTTCAAAGTTTTTATGCAATTCCTCAAGTACTAAAGGATCAGTCTGACGGTCAATTTCTATAAATATAGGCGCTTCATGCAGCACATTTTTTTCTTCAACAGCCAGTCCATTGCGCGGTAAAATATCGCACACGTGATTGTGGCTATCTCTTTTAACCCGGATGCCGCCCATATGAATTATAAGATGAGAAGTCAGCCCCATTCGATTTATTACCATACGCAATGAATCAACAATAAAGGGCATGTCATCGCAAATAATTTCCACAACAGTATGCGTTGTCTGCCAACCGTGGCGCTCAAAATCCGGATTATAAATTTTAATCTTGGTTTCCCTTGGGGAACGTTCAACGATTAACGACCAAAAATTGACTACCGCACCATACAGATCATCGATATCCCATTCACGAAGATCTTCCAGGGCAACAGTTCCATATAATTGTTTGGAAAACTCAGCACAAAATCCTGCCTGCTCACCGGTCATAGAATGTTTTATTTTTTCTACAACAGCGTCAATTATTACGTCTTTACCCTCTTCAAATTTATAGGACATTAGTTCACCCCGTCAGATTTTTATATGCTCTGCAGCATTAATTATTGTTTAAATTATTGAATATATACCAATGTATCCGTTGTAACCCAGTTTGCCAGCTCAATCACTGCATTGTTATTTAAACGGATGCAGCCATGAGAGCCTGGTATGCCCAATCGCGTTGAATCAGGAGTACCATGAATGTAGATATATCGCTCCAGAGTATCTACATTGCCACCTTTATTTCGTCCTGGCTCCAAGCCTTCCAGTTGTATTATTCGCGTTAATATCCAGTCTCTGCCAGGAAATTGTTCAGCTAATTGCTCTGAGTACATTTCCCCCGTCCATTTTCTTGCAACCAATACACTATTAACCTGATGTTCCAATCCAATAATAGAATAGACTCTGTGCCATCCTCTCGGAGTGCACTCGCTATTTTTCATTTCTCCTGCGCCATTCTTTCCAGTAGACACTGGGTAAGTAAAAGTCAGGTTTTTATTTTCAAAACCATTCATTTCCTGTTGAGCAATAGAAATATAAATTGTTTTGCCGTTTTTTTTCATCTTATGCATCACTGATCGCAATTGTTTTTGTATTAACGAATTCTAAAATCCCTTCACGCGACAACTCTCTACCATAACCGGAGTGTTTTATTCCTCCAAACGGTAATCGAGGGTCAGATGCAACAAAACTGTTTACAAAACAGACGCCTGCTTCAATCTCATTTGCAGCAATCCATTCACCTTTGCTTACATCTCGTGTAAATACAGCAGCCCCCAAACCGTACTTACCGCTGTTAGCAAAAGAAATGGCTTCTTCCTCATTTTCAACAGCACAGATTGAAATTACCGGGCCAAACAGTTCTTCATCGAAAGCAGTCATACCTGGTTTAATACCTGTTAATACTGTAGGAGGATAATAAAAACCCTTACCATCGGGAATTATACCACCTAGCAATAATTTAGCACCTTGTTTAATCGATTTTTCTACTTGATTGTGAAGATTATCACGCAAATCCTTGCGAGCGAGCGGACCAAGATTGGTTTCAGGATCCAGTGGGTTCCCCATTTTATATGAAGGTATGTGTTCCATGATCTTATGAACTAATTCATTTTCGATAATGTTCACTACAATTACGCGCTTTGCTGCTATACACACCTGGCCGGAATTATTTAACCTTGAAGCCACTATAGCTCGAGCGGCCAAATCAGTATCAGCATCTTCGAGGATTAAATACGGATCCGATCCACCCAGTTCCAGCACAGATTTTTTTAAATATTTACCGGCTTGTGATGCAACAGCACTTCCTGCCAGTTCACTTCCAGTAAGGGTAATTCCGGAAACATATGGATTTTGAATGACTTTAGCCGCACCCTCATTATCAACAATAAGGTGTTGAAAAAGATTCATCGGAAAATCAGCTTCTTTGAATAAGCGTTCAATTTGTTTACCAGTACCAGACGATATGGGTGCATGTTTTAGGATTGCAGCATTGCCAGCCATTATCGTTGGGACTGAAAAACGAAATACCTGCCAAAAGGGAAAATTCCATGGCATTATTCCAAAAACGATTCCTAAAGGCCTGTAACAGACTTTTGCGGTACATTTTTCAGTGCCAATAATTCTCGAGGCGAGATAGGATTCAGCATGTTCCGCATAGTGTGAGCATACCCAGGCACATTTTTCAATTTCAGCTATACCCGCAGTAATTGGCTTCCCCATTTCCAAGCTCATCAAATGAGCCAACTCCTCCTTATTGATTTTCAATCGTTCGGCCAACTGGAGCATTAATTTTCGTCTCAAACTAAATGGCGTCTTTTTCCAGGATAAATACGCATTATGCCCAGCTTCTAATTTAGAGTTAATTGCATCATCATCAAGACATTCATATTCTGCTAAAATGTGCTCAGTTGCTGGATTAATAGTCTGAATTTTCATTTAGTCACCATGTGTAAGAAACATTATTAAAGTTTTACATCATCCACTACATACTATTTTAGCTAAAGTGAGCAACACTCCTTGCACTTTACTTTTGATTGTTGATACTATTTTTATATTCTATGCTGTTTTACTGTATTGAACAGCATTATAGTTCAATAAGTTAATTTAATTAATTAACCCCGGGATAATTAATGAATCAGATCAAACCACCATTTAGTCCAATGCAATATATGGCAGCATGGGCTGTGCATCTATTTACTGCCAGTGGCGCGTTTATTGGGGTTGTTACCTTAGCAAAAATCTATCAACAGGAATATGTGATTGCATTGTGGCTCATGGCATTAACGGTGTTTATTGACGCTGTCGATGGCACGTTTGCCCGTTTATCTCATGTCAAAACAGTATTACCCAAAATTGATGGGGCTTTGTTGGATAATATTGTAGATTACCTAAATTATGTCATAACACCTTGTTTTTTCTTATTCGTGAAACCTGGTATGCTGCCTACTGACTATGCCGCATTCATCATTGGAGCGATCACCATCACTTCCGCGTACCAGTTTTGCCAGGATGATGCGAAAACCCCTGATCACTTTTTTAAAGGGTTCCCTTGTTACTGGAATATTGCCGTTTTTTACATGTTTATTTTTAATACATCAATGACATTAAACGCTATTCTTTTATCAATATTTTGTGTGTTAATCTTTGTACCAGTCAAATACGTCTACCCTTCAAGACTTGATTATCTCACTGACTCAAGAGTACTTAAAATCCTGATGCATTGCTGCTCGGCAATTTACGGCGTCAGCTCAGCATGTCTGCTTATTTATTATCCTGATACCAGTACTATCTGGCTGACATTGTCTCTGGGTTACATAGCCATGTATTTATTTTTAAGTTTTTATAGAACTTATTCACCTATGATAAAAGCAAAAATATCTGCAAATAGAGATTTATAGTTCAATTTTTTCATTCCAGGATAGACTTTGCTCCTATTATGATTAAAATAGCAACTAAAGTGTTTTTCTAGAGGAAATTATGACATTATTTAACCAAATTAATAAAATACTATTATTATCCCTATTATTTATCAATTCTGCTCACTCTGTTTCTGTATTTCCAAGAGGGTGTGAAGTATCAGGTTTCGGATACCAACAAAACTTTTTAATTTTAAATGAAACTGGTCAGCAATCTTATTATTTAATTCAAAACCGATCTGACGCTAAAATTGAATTGGAGCGTCATGAAACTGGTGATGTATTTATGAGCCCTCCCTTGCAAGCAACTCTCGAACCAATGAATTGGGCAGCTTTTGCTTCTGATGTTAAAAATTTAAATTTCAAGTGCTATAAACATATAGAAGAAAATACTACAACCGTTGATTGTCGTGATGTGCTTGAAGTATGCCAGTATCCAAGAGTCAGATTTGCATTGAGTAATATGGGCAACTACTGGATTTCTTCAAATAAATCTCAAAATGATGTGATCCAGGATTCTGTAGCTAAAGGAATCTATTTAAAATGGTGATCAGTGTCTAAAAATAACTACGATATTCACTTCATTATTTTTGGTATTGTTGGAGCGCTGATCATATTGTATGGGCACAATCAGGTTTACCCCCAGCCCTTCTATATTTTCGGCTCTCTGGCCTTGTTATTCACTGCAATACATTTCAAGCTCATTTATTTTATTGCTTTAGAGTTAATACTGGCCGCAGGACATTCGGCTATTTTATTGGATATTGGACCTAACACCCAATTTGCTCTTCCCATCTTTCTATGCGTCCAACTCTTCATTTTTTATTTAATGATTGGTAAAGAAAACATTTTTTTATTACTTATTGGAATTACTGGAATTGCCCTTCTTTCATTTGGATTTGCTTACAATAATCAATGGATATTTTTTTCAGGTAGTTCATTTGTCGCAATTTATGCATATTACAACGCGATTGGCGGGCAATATGCTTCTTATATTTGGGCTGTACTGAATACTTTATTTTCGTTTATAGCCTTGTATAAATTAATTTTTTATTAATCTGGAATTATTATGAGTCGAACTGAATCAACTATGTTGGAATTGGGAACAAAAGCACCTGCTTTTAAGCTATTGGATGTATTATCAGGGCAGGATGTTACATTAAGACAGTCTTCAGATTACAAAGCCACTGTGATTATGTTCATCTGCAATCATTGTCCTTATGTAAAACACATTAATGCTGAGCTTACCCGCTTGGCTAACGATTATTTACCCAAAGGAGTACAGTTTTTAGCGATTAATTCAAATGATGTCGAAAACTATCCCGATGATTCACCTGAAAATATGATTACTACCGCCCAAGCTCATCACTTTCCTTTTCCTTATCTTTATGATGAAACTCAGGAAGTAGCGACTGCATATCACGCAGCATGTACACCCGACTTTTTTGTATTTGATCAGAGTTTGTCTCTCATATACAGAGGACAATTGGATGATTCAAGGCCAGGTAATTCTATTCCAGTAACTGGAGATTCCATTCGAATGGCTCTGGACTGTCTGCTCGCAGACAAACCTTTAAATTTTGTCCAAAAACCCAGCCTCGGATGCAATATCAAGTGGAAGTCAATTTAGAGATGAAATTAAATTACATCAAGACTAACATCGATTCAAAACCAAAAATGTTCACAATTGCGCTATTATCGATACTTGGCGTGGTAATCCCCCCGAAAAATAATTGATGCCAAAAATAGAATTTTCTCATAATCTATGCTGGAGGAGATTCTGCATGAAAAGATCAAAATTTAGTGACAATCAAATACTATCGATTCTAAAAC